>JAFTXF010000115.1 GCA_017461685.1 Lachnospiraceae bacterium | reverse complement strand
CTTCACAGCCCGCTCACTCGGAGCATCCGGGAACCTGACAATGCCGTTATCTTCCAGGTTAACTCCCTTCACCTCTATAAAAGCCTTGCGCAGCTCAGAAACACTCGTCTCGTCTTTCCCGGAGCTCCTTTGGAAATCCTCCCCACCGAACTCCACATAAAAATCAAATCTGGAATTTCCCCAGGTCATTTCCGGCTTAATCAAGGAAATATTCTCCCCCAGACCTCCTTGGGCAAGCCATTTTCCCACCGCCTTATTGGGTGCCTGAGAATCCATATTTACCAGCCTGTCGCCTTTCATTACTGCCACCAGGTCATAGGCCGTACTGCGCTCCGGATTGGTGCTTTTCTCCAAATATACCCGGGCACCCGGCACTAAAAGCTCCCTGCACCGGCCGGTATTTTTTACATGAACCTTTTCTCTGGCAGAAATACCCGGTATTTCCACATATGCTATAAAACGGTTGGGCCGCTCCAGAAAACGGCCCTCTGTAATCTGACTGTATTTCACACTTTTTCCTCTCAGGCAGGTCTAATTCCCGAGCTAGAATGCCGCATAAAAGTTCTGTCTCTCACTGACCCTTTGGCTCTACTCAGGCTTTTTGCATTTGCGACAGCTTATCTGACTCTGCTGCACTCAAATTTTACCTGCATTAATAAAAAATTTTTTATACTGGCAATTCTGTCGTCCAATTCGCCCTCCGGCACCTCAGTATCCATAGAAACTGCCATAATATTAATCATATCATCATTCAGACGGTGCTGCATACCGGTAAATATTCTCAGTCGCTGTTCGAAGCTATCCGCTTCCAGAAATTCCTCCACACCGGCATCCAGTTTAGGTTGCTGCAAATTAGCAGGCATAACCTCCCCTGCACCAACCTCCTGCACCTTTACAGGAGTCACATCCTCCATGATAGTCTGTACCAATTCAAAACGGTCTCTTTGTTTAACATCAGAATACTTTTCCTTATCTAACTCAGACATAAACATATGAAGGGGTCTGGCATAAACCTGAAAGTCACCGTACAGTGCCTGATAAATCACCAACGCCTCCATAGTCTCCGAATGCCGTGCTATGGTTACGATCTGATATAAATGTCCTTTAAAATGTCTGTAAATCTGTCCCGGTTTTGGAATATCTCTCATCATAAAACCTCCTACTGCTCTGCAATTCTCTGCGCCAAATCTTCTAAATACATCCAGCGGTCCATCTTTTCCTCTAACTGCTGCTCCGCCTGCTCCTTGGCTGCGGTAAGCTCACGAAGCTTCACAAAATCCGTGGCACTGGCAAGCATACCCTGCTCCAGCTTTTCTATCTGTGCCTCTAAGGCAGCAATGTCTCCTTCTATCGTCTCGTAGTCCTTGGCCTCCTGATAGGTAAATTTCAGCTTTCTGACACGGTCTGCATTCCACTTTTTACCGGAGTCCGGTCCTGATGCATTGCCGCTTGAAGTTAATGCCTTTCCTTTACCTCCTGCCTCAGTTCCCACTCCTGAGGCACCACCTATAGCCTTGCCGCCAGCTTCTGATGCCTTTCCTGCTACTCCTCTTACACCTTTGCCATCGGCCGGGAATGCACCTTCCTGCTCCATACGAAGGGCATAATCCGTATAACCGCCCTCATGCTGGCGAAGTCGGCCGCCCTCTTCAAAGGAGAAAATGCGCCTTACTACACGGTCCATAAAATACCGGTCGTGACTTACTACTATCACAATGCCCTGAAAATGGTCTAAATAATCCTCCAAAATCTGCAGTGTAGTAATATCCAAATCATTGGTTGGCTCGTCCAAAATCAGCACGTTGGGTGCTCCCATCAATACTTTACACAAATATAGCCTGCGACGTTCGCCGCCGGAAAGCTTTTCTAAGCGGCTATACTGCAGTTCACCGTTAAAAAGAAAATTCTCCAACATCTTGGCAGCTGATACCACACCGTCTTCTGTCTGCACATACTCAGCCACATCCCTGATATAATCAATCACCCGTTGGTCCGGGCGCATTTCTTCATCATGGATTTCCTGAGCATAATAGCCGATTTTTACTGTGGGTCCGATATCGATAGTACCCGCGTCCGGCTCCACCTGCCCCATAATCATCTTAAGCAAAGTAGATTTCCCGGCTCCGTTAGGGCCTAAAAAACCAATCCGGTCATTTTTCAGGAAAATATAGGAAAAATCCTGTATCAGCACCGTATCAGCATATGCTTTGGATATATGATTTAATTCAATAGTGCTGCGGCCCAGTCTGGAGCTGACACTCCCCAACTCTACCTGTCCGTCAGTCTTTGGCGCCTCAGTATTTTTCAGTTCTTCATAGCGCTCTAAACGTGCCTTTTGCTTAGTGCTGCGGGCTCTGGCGCCACGCTTTACCCATTCCAGTTCCACCCGCAAAATGGACTGGCGCTTCCGCTCGCTTGCCTGCAGCATGTCCTCCCGCTCTGCCTTTAACTGCAAAAACCCTGCATAATTCGCATCATAGGAATAAATCTGTCCTTTATCAATCTCGATTATACGGCTTGCTACGCTGTCCAGGAAATAACGGTCGTGGGTTACCATCACTATACTGCCACGGTAAGCCTTTAACTGCCCCTCCAGCCAATCACTCATAGCAGCATCCAAATGGTTGGTAGGTTCATCCAGCACCAATATATCTGCCGGCGCCAGTAATACACTCACCAGGGCCAGACGCTTCTTCTGTCCACCGGAAAGCTGGCCGCAGGGCTGTGTGAAATCCGTCACTCCCAAGCGGGTCAACATGGCTTTGGCATCCGCCTCTACATTCCATTCATTCTCCCTGGTTACATTATGAAGAAGCACTGCCTCCAGCACAGTCATATCGTCCGCAAAAACCGGACTCTGGGGTAAATATCTCACCACAACATGATTGGCTCTGATCACGCTTCCCTCATCCGGCTCTTCCAATCCTGCAATCATCTTCAGTAGTGTAGATTTACCCGTTCCGTTAATCCCTATTACACCTACCTTTTCCTGTTCCTGCAGATAGAAAGAGGCTTCTTCCAACAATTTTCTATTTTGAAATGATTTTGTAATACGTTCTAATGTAAGAATGTTCATGAACATACCTTTCGATTTCTGTTCTTCATGATATTCTATCAAAAACAGGAGCTTATGTCCATAAAATTTCTATTATTTTATCAAAAAAATGACAGTCCGAATATTCTGATTCGAAACTGTCACTTTTATATG
>JAFTXF010000114.1 GCA_017461685.1 Lachnospiraceae bacterium | reverse complement strand
GGACGAATTACGCAGGATATTTTTCAGAGTGTACATATCAAAAAACGTAGGCGATGCGGGCATCGCTGAGGATTTTTGATATGTGCAATCGGGAAAATAGACAAGCAATTCGGTCCAGTTATTTCGTAACCGATGTACTAGCATTACTTTTAGAATGTAGTATACCCGCGAACCGCAAAATTATGTAAAAGTCGGAGCATGCATCTTAATCATTCTACGGCGAAAATGTTTTGCTGACGTTTAAATCGTGAAACTTCTCTGCAATTTGCAAAAAATTATTATATTCATTAATTTTACTGTCAAAAAAATAACGTGAGACATCATCTACTTCTTTCATTGATAATAGTCTCACGTTATTTTGAATTTTCAAAATTTCATCTTCTGTTAAATAACTCATGCCTTACGTATTCTGGTAAGTACATCACGCAACATAGCATTTTTTTGCATCGCCTGCTCTGTTGGTCTGGTATTCACCTGACGTAACACTTCTACAGCATGTTTACCGGTCAATTCCGGTGTTGACTGTATTGGTTTAATTGTTGACATAATATCTACCTCTCTCCCTTCCACTAGGTTACTTATATTCTACCACCCCTTTTAACAATTTGCAAGTTTTTCTTATATATTATACTAATCTAAACCCAAGTATCCCATCAAATAAAATCTTTTAAAAATAACGTGAAATTCTATCATGGTATTTCCCTGATAATCATCTCACGTTATTTTAAAAGTTATATATTTAGCTGATACTTCCTTTCCGGTCACTCAGCAGAATACGCAGGCAAGCCCCTTCTATACCTACATTGCACAGAATTCCTCAATATCCTTCGCAATGAGCTTCAGACTGCTTTCCCAGAATGCCTTGTCAGTAAGGTCCACACCTACCATAGCGCCGGCCTCTTCAATTGTGCAGGTTGGTGTAGCCTTTAACATGGCTTTGTACTTAGGAATAAAGCTTTCTCCCTCTTCTAAGAACATATTGTACAGACCTACTGCAAACAAATTGCCGAAGGCATAAGGGAAATTGTAAAAGCTTAAGCCTGAGCTGTAGTAATGGCCCTTGCATACCCACATATATGGGTGCATTACATTCTCATCAAGCCCTTCGCCGTAGGCTTCCTTCTGTGCCTTAAGCATAATATCCTTTAAATCCTCTGCCATTAAGAACTTGGACTGGCTCTGCTCAAACACAGCAGTTTCAAACAGGTATCTGGAGTAAATATCTACGATACACTGTGTCTTTTCCATTAAGTCATTCTCCAAAAGACTCAGCTTCTCCTCAGCCGTCGCACTTGCTAAAGCATAGTGCCCCAAATGGGTCTCGTTAAAGGTAGATGCAGTCTCTGCTACCGGCATAGAATAATCCTGATTCATGGCACGATTATCTTCTGTCTGGCGATTGTGATAAGCATGACCCAGCTCGTGCGCTAAGGTACTGATGGAGCCAAAATTGCCGTCATAATTGGTTAAAATACGGCTTTCCTTCATGCCCGGAACGCCTGCGCAGAATGCCCCGCCGCGTTTACCCTTGCGCGGGAAGAAATCAATCCACTCATTGTCAAAAGCTTCCTGCATCATGTCAGCCATATCCGGTGAGAACTTGCCAAAGCATTCTACCAGATAATCTCTTGCTTCCTCCACGCTGAATTTCTTGTCAGACTTGCCAAGAGGCGCAAATAATTCGTAGAAAGGAAGACCGTTTTCATGACCCAGCATCTTAGCTTTCTTGCAAAGATATTTGCGGAATACCGGCAAATATTCTTTGATTGCATCCAACATGGCATCCAGAGTTTCTTTTGTCATTCTGGACTGCTTTAATGTCATGGCAAGAGGTGACTCGTATCCTCGCTTATGACACAGGAAGGTCACCTGATTTTTTATATTGTTTAATGCAAATGCAATAGAGTCCTGAATCTTTTCGTAGCATGCAATTTCAGCCTCATAGGCTGCCTTTCTCACTCCCTGGTCCGGACTGTAAGCCATATTACGGATTTCTGACAAAGTCACCACCTTGCCATCATACTCTACTTTTACCGTAGAGGTCAGGAAGGACTGTAACTGGTCCCACGCAGAACCGCCTGTCATGTCCATGGCAGAAATCATTTCTTCTACGTCATCACTGAGTAAGTATTTTGCATTTTCCTTTGCCTGCTTTAAAAGGAAGGTGTATTCCTTCACCACTTCACTCTTTTCAGCCAGTGCATCAATATCTGCAATCTGTGCAAAAATCTTTTCCGCTGCAGCAGTATATGGTGCTGCCTGAGCATAAATCTTCATCAGGCGGTTGTACTGTGCCATCACATCACCGTCTTCCGTATCTACAGACTGACGAAGGCTTAAATATAAGCCCAGCCTGCTTACCTTTAATGTCAAGGCTTCTTCTAACAGCAATAACTGCTCCGCACAGCCTTCCGCTGCGCCCGCTTCTTTTACCGCCTGTGCAAACTCTGCAACAAGCTTTTCTACTGCCTGCATATCAGCTTCGTATGCAGGATCGTTAAGCCCTTTGTAAATCGGGTCAAGTGCCCATTCTGTTTTCATAAATACCTCCTAAAAATGGCTGAGCAAGGAATTGCTCAGCCATTGTGCATGCAAGAGTTTCCTCGTTGCCAATCATTCACATTATCATTCCATTTTCTACGCAAACCATACATGAATACAAAACAGTATCAGCAGAGCAAACGCTGCCAGAAACACCCCGGCAATCACAAGTCCGGCACCTACTGCACCGCCAATCAACTGCAGCTTCTCACGAAAGGTCATTTCCTCCTGAGCGAACTGTGCTCTTTTCTGATAATCCGGGTGTTCTGTCTGTTCCTCCGGCTCCTTGCGAAGCTCATTCAGTTCGCGGTCCTGCGCCGCCAAAAGTTCGTCTATATACTGCTCCTGAGCGCGAAAAACAGAAAATGTATGTCTTCTTTTATTTGTCATATAAGTGACACCTTACTACATGTCCGTTACCCATATCTCTCGCTTCCGGAGCTTTGTTCTTACAAATCTCCATACATTCGGAGCATCTGGTATGGAACTTACAACCACTTGGCGGATTTGCAGGAGAAGGAATGCTGCCCTCTAAGATAATACGGTCTGTCTTAATCTCGGGATCCGGCATAGGAATCGCACTGAACAGAGCCTTAGTATAAGGATGCAGCGGATTTGCGAAAATATCCTCTGTCGCACCGGTTTCTACCAAACCACCCAGATACATAACACCTACTGTATCAGAGATATGCTCTACTACAGAAAGGTCATGGGATATAAACAGATAGGTCAGACCTAACTGATCCTGTAAATCCTTTAACAGGTTAATTACCTGCGCCTGAATAGATACGTCCAAAGCAGATACCGGCTCATCACATACGATAAAGTCCGGATTCAATGCAATCGCTCTGGCAATACAGATACGCTGTCTCTGACCGCCGGAGAATTCATGCGGATAACGATCCTTATGATAAGGCTGCAAACCGCAGGAAAGCATTACCTTGGTAATATATTCATCCAGCTCCTCCTTAGGAACAAGTCCGTGCTCTCTTACTGCTTCACCGATGATCTCACCGATCGGAAGTCTCGGAGAAAGAGAGGAATACGGATCCTGGAAAATAATCTGCATCTTGGTGCGAAGCGCACGAAGCTCCTTCTTGGAAAGCTTGTTTACATCAATACCGTTAAAATATACTTCACCGTCGGTCTTTTCAATCAGGCGGAGAATGGTACGTCCTGTTGTGGACTTACCGCAGCCCGACTCGCCTACCAGACCCATGGTGGTACCCTTCTTAATGCTGAAGGTTACATCATCTACTGCCTTAACGGCACCTCTTTTGGTACCTAATGCGCCTTTGATCGGAAAGTATTTCTTTAAATGGTTTACTTCTAAAATGTTTTCTTCGTTATGAACAAAAGCTTCTTCATTTTTCATCTGCTCTGCCATTTTACTTTTCCTCCTTCTGCGCGTTATCGTAATGTCTGTAGCAGCTTACATAATGTGTATCGGAAAGCTTCACCATTTCCGGATATGCGCCGGCACATCCTTCTACACACATTTCGCAGCGGTCCTTAAAGAAGCAGTAATTCGGCATATCAATCGGGTTCGGTACCTTGCCCGGAATACTGTAAAGTCTATCTACCTTCTTGCCTACTACCGGTTTGGAATTCATGAGGCCTATGGTATACGGATGACATGGATTCTTGAAAATATCGGTAGCAGTACCCTTCTCTACTACACGGCCTGCATACATAACTACTACATAATCAGCCATCTCCGCAATAACACCCAGGTCATGGGTAATCAGCATGATGGAGCTGTTAATCTTATCCTTTAATTCACGGAGCAGGTCCAGAATCTGCGCCTGAATGGTAACATCCAGTGCTGTGGTCGGTTCATCTGCAATGATCAGCTTCGGATTGCAAGCCAGACCGATTGCAATACAAATACGCTGACGCATACCGCCGGACAATTCGTGCGGATACATTCTGGCAACACCTTCGCTGTTGGCAATACCTACCAATTCAATCATTTCGATTGTTTTCTTGCGAACATCTTCTTTGCTCATTTCCGGATTGTGAAGTGCAATAACTTCATCAATCTGGTCACCGATACGGAATACCGGATTTAAGGATGTCATCGGCTCCTGGAAAATCATAGACACATAATTGCCGCGGATGCCCTGCATCTTATAGTTTGGTGTATTTACGATATTATATGCTTTACCGTCGCCCATGTTTAAACGGATCTCTCCGTCAACGGTCTGACCCTGCGGACGCTGCACCAGCTGCATAATAGATAAACTGGTAACGGACTTACCGCAGCCGGATTCACCTACGACACCGACAGTCTTGCCCACAGGTACTTCAAAGCTTACACCGTTAACACTCTTTACCGTACCTGCATCGGTAAAGAAATAGGTGTGTAAATTATCTATTTCGAGAACGTTGCCTTCGTCCTTCATCACAGTAACATACTCTTCTTCCGGAACGCTTTTACGTTTTCTTTTCTTTTCAAATTCATTTGTAATCTTGCGGTTCTCTCTGGAAATACGGCGGGACTCTTTCGCAGAGAGATAACCTTCCGGTTTTTTCTTAGCCATTACAGTCTCCTCCTTATCTCTTCATCTTCGGGTCGAATGCATCACGCAGACCGTCACCCAGAATATTAAATGCCAATACTGTTAACAGTAACAGTACACCTGCAGGAATCCATACAAACCAGTATGTGGTCAATACAAAGGTATCGTTTACGTCATTGATGATATTACCCCAGGAAGCAAATGGGAACTTAACACCCAGACCCAAGAAGGACAATGTTGCTTCTGTTATGATCGTAGAACCTAAGCTCATGGTACAGATAACAATTAACTGCGGGATTACATTCGGAATCAGATGCTTGAAAATACGGTTACGTACTCTGATACCTGTCGCTTCTGCTGCAGTCATAAACTCCTGCTCACGTAAGGAAAGAATCTGACCTCTTACCAGACGTGCAATACCCGGCCAGCCCAAGAAGCCTAAGAGGAGCATCAGGTATAGCATACGCACCTGCGGATCTACACGCATACCGTCCATTACCGCACCAAGTATAATGATAATCGGCATGGAAGGAATACAGTAGAAAATATCTACAATACGCATGATCAGCATGTCCACCCATTTACCGAAATAACCTGCAATACCGCCCATGATAACGCCCAGAACCGTCTCAATTACCACAACGATAAAACCAATCACCAGAGATACACGTCCGCCGTACATCAGTCGGGTCATCATATCCATACCGTTTGTGTCAGTACCCAGCCAGTGCTCTTTGCTTGGGGCGGAATAACGGTCAAATACACTGGTGGATTTTTCCTGTCTGACTGACCATGTAACCTTACTTGCATCATAGCTCAGTCTGTATTCATAGGTTTCACCGTCTGTATCTTTAAATTCGAACAAATCCTTACCTTCCCCAATGGTGGCCAGCAGCTGCTCCTTGAAATCGCGGCTTAAGAACACGTCAGACATCACTGCCTGAATAATATATTCACTTACGAAAGCATAATCATCGCCGTCCTTAGTTACATTACCCTCAGCATCCAGCTGATAAGTGTCACTGCCAACTTTGAAGGAAGCTTCTCCGTTTGTAAATGCTTTTAATGCATTGTACTGGAATTCAAAATCCAGCTCTGTGCCTTCCTGGCTCAGGTTTACGATATCCTTAAATGTAATACCGATCATCTTGCCGCCGGTAGAAATACTGTAGAAATTTTCACCCTCTTCGGTCACCTTATAATCTACGTCCTTCCACTGGAAGCTGTCCTTGCCCTGCTGCATAGCCAGCACCATCTGTGCCTGAATAATGCTGTCAAAACCTACATCTGCTCCTGCACTTGTAAAACGGTATTCTTTATTTTGAATAACGGCAGCATATTCCTTGTACTGTGTGTCTGTACGGTAAAAAATCTGATCCTCTTCATATGGAGAAATCACACCGCCTACAAAAGAAAACAGGAACATAAAGATTAAAATAGCAAGCCCGGTTACTGCCAGGCGGTTACGGAAAAATCTCTTGGCAACCATCGCCCCCGGTGAGAGCACCCTCACACGGCGATCATCATTTAAAGAATACTGCTCCTTAGAGGAGTTTTCTTCGGTTACATGCTCTAACTTGTCATTCATATTTGCTCCTCCTTTAAGAAATACGTACACGCGGATCCACTACCGCATACAAAATATCAGTAATCAGGTTACCTGTCAATGTCAACACTGCCATAAAGGTCAGATAGAACATGGAGAATGGGATATCACCGGAAATCATGGAATGATAAGAAGCATAACCGATACCCGGAATACCAAACAGGGTTTCTGTAATAAGTGCACCTGAGAAAAGTCCCGGCAAAGAACCACCCAAAATAGTAACCATAGGAATCATAGTGTTACGGAATGCATGCTTATAAACGACTGACTTTTCGCTCAAGCCCTTCGCACGTGCGGTTCTGATATAATCCGCATTCAGCACCTCCAGCATATTAGTACGGGTATGTCTCATCAAACCACCAATACTGATTACGGTAAGTACTGTTACAGGCATAACCAGATGATGTGCCTTGTCTAAAAGCTTTCCAAAGGCATCCAACTGTTCATAATTTCTACCTACCAGACCGTACAGGTCAAACCATCCCAGATGCACGGAAAATACCAGCTTCATCAGAGAGGCAAAGAAAAATGTCGGCAAAGAAATACCAGCTAATGCAATGACGGAAATTGTATAGTCAGTCTTGCTGTACTGCTTAGTTGCTGCAATAATACCTAAAGGAATAGCTATCAGCACCTGTAATACCAGAGAAATAGCACCCATCGCAAAGGATACCCATACAGTATCCGCAAACTTATCCACAACAGGTACGGTCCATTTCCAGCTATCACCGAATTCTCCACGGAACATATTACCCAACCAGGCAATAAATCCCTCCGGTATCCCCTTGTCCATATTGTACATGGCTGTTAACTGTTTCATCCATTCTTCAAAGCTCTTACTGCCCGGCTGCATGGATTTTTCACGCGCCACCTGTTCAATGTAAGATGTCGGCAGACAACGCATCAATGAATAAATAATTAAAGCAACAAAAAACAAAATTACAACGGAAATAAGAATACGTTTCACAATGTATTTTGCCAATTGATTATCTTTCAAGTGATTTCCCTCCAATCGTTTATTTTAAAAGTTAAAAGCCCAATTTCCTCACCGGGCCCACTGCGTATCAAGCAGCGGTTCCACAGCTTCTTGAAGCCGTTGCCAGGTACGTAGTTAAGCTGCCCCACAACTTTCGCTGTGGGGCAGCCGATTGTACCGGTATTTCTACCCCAAAACTATGATCGCTTTATTAGTTTAATTCCAGATTCTGAATCTCTGCCATCCAGCCGTAGAAGGTTGTAATGTCCGGAGTAACTGTATCCATCTTTACACGCTCTGTAGAGAATGTAATCGCATTCTGTCTCTGGTAAACAGGAATTTCAACAGCCCAGTCAATAATGATATCCAGACAAGCCTTGTACATTGCTTTTCTGTAGGTCTGATCTGTAGTTGCACGTGCATCCATGATCAACTGAGTTAACTCATCATCATTGATAGCATACATGTAGTTGGAACCACCTTCCGGATGGTAAATCTGATACATATCCGGGTCAATAGTAGCACCCCAGGCTGCCGCCCACATAGCACAGGTTTCAGCCTCTAATGCTGTCCAAAGATCAGAGGAGTTAGTCAAGTCGGTTACGATTAACTTCATACCGATTTTAGCTAATGCATCCTTAGCAAGTGTACAGATCATGAAAGACGGATGATCACCGATACCGTCACCAGGAATTAATAATTCATATTCAAGAGCTGCACCTTCCGGAGCTGCTGTTAACTTACCATTTTCAACAGTATAGCCTGCTGCTTCGAAGTAGCCAAGAGCTGCCTCAAGAGCTGCTGCGTACTTTTCATCATCTGTCATGGTAGATGTGAAAATGTCCTTTCCATTTACATCTGTAGAGAATGCAAGCTTGTAACCATCATCTGTAGCCTGAGGAGCTGCCCAGGAAGTATTGGAGATCGGATAGTTGATTACAGAAGCCATTTCACCGTAATAGGTGTCAATAGCAACATCACGGTATACGGAGAAGATAGTACCGAATGCCTTACGCAGGTTCTTGGATGCATCAGAATCCGGATCGCCTGCAACGCTCATAACGTTTGCATTCATACCAAGGTAACCGTAACCCAAGTTATCAACTGTACTTACAGTAATAACAGAACCATTTAATTCGCCGCCGTTAGCCTTCTGGATAGCAGCAACAGCATCCTTATTGAAGGATGGGTCAGTAATATCGATAGTACCTGTGGTAATACCGTTTAACTTATCAGCTTCCTGAGTTTCAAGGAAGTTTACATATTTGGTCTTAGGCTCGCCTAAGTAGTAGTGCTTATTTGCTTCATATGTGATAACACCATTCTCAAACTTCACAAACTTGTAAGGACCAGCACCCATTGGCTTTGTGGTCTTTGCACGAACAGAGCTTAAATCGCCCTTTGTGAAACCGAACTGGTTGTTGTCATAATCGTAAAGCTTTTCATCGCCATAGTAGTGCATTGGAGCGATGGATACACCCAACTGATAAATAGCTGTGGCATCAACCTTTGTCATTACAACTCTCATGTTGTAATCATCGATCTTCTGGATACCGGTAATGCTGTCTGCAGACTCACCTGTCTGAACACCGGAAACCAAAGAAGAATCAAGTTCGTTACAAGCTGTTGTAATATAAGAGGTAATAGCAGTACCAGCTGTTTCGTAGTTGATACCTTCATCGGATAAATCATAGCCCTTAGCTGCTACAATTGCATCAAAGAAATCTGCTGCTGTAGCGTCAGCCTTAAGGCCTTCATAACCCCATAATGCAGCTGCTTCAGAAACAGTAGTTGCACCGTATGCCTTACAGTAATCAACAATTTCCTGTGCAAAAGCTTCACCAGCCTGTTCAAAAGCTTTCCAGAAGTTATTATACTGAGCTTCTGTGTAGTAATCTGTTGCCTTGTAGCCTTCATTGCCATCTGCAAAAATTAAGCTCCAACGAGCATCCATACCTGCACGGTACTCTTCCATACCTTCGATTGGCTGAGCAAATAAAGTAGAGCTGCCATCGTATGTAGGGTCACAAAGAACATACATAGAGAAAATAACGTCATCAATGGTCATCTTCTTGCCATCGGAGAACTTAATGTCGTCACGAAGCTCAATGTCATAGTATACTGTGCCATCTGCATTTTCAGTTACAACTACATTTGCAGGACCATAGTATGTATAGTCTGTGCCATTGTAGTTAATGGTTTCGCCTTCAATACCGTTATAGATGATAGCGCCCTGACGGTCGTTGCCAAGTAAAGCAACCTGTGTCATAGCCTGTGCATCCTGGTCATAAGCGGTTTCACTGAAGAACGGTGAGAATTTACTGGAGAACGGTGCATAACCAACTACCAGCGGATCCTCTGCTGCACCACCGCAAGCGGTCAGACATCCAAGTGCCATCAATGCAGCCATAAGAAGTGAGAGTAATCTTTTTCTCATGTTTTCCTCCTTTGGATCGGTATTCCTTCCATACCGAACCTTCTTGTAATATAATATATATTAAAGCTACACCCAATGAAATACCCTGATTGTACGAAAGATTTTACTCTCCATGTCACACAATACATTATCGCGCGAATCCCCCGAAAATTTTGTCTCCGAGGAGGAGGGGTACCTCATAAAATGTAAGTCCCTAATATTGAATTAATTTCATGCCTTCTGCTCTACTTTTACTTTATTATACAACACTCTCTGATGCTTCCACATAAAGATATGCAGAGCAAGCAGCACGATAATTATAGCCAGAAATATATAGTCAGCGTAACCGAATGACTCGCCTGCCTTCCTTATCACAAGGACAATCTGGCCCAGGCAGGAAATAAAATTAAGCACTGTGGCAATCGCCACAATCTGCACCGGATTAGCAATGGCCTTATCGTAAGTCTTTTGCTCCATCCTGTCGCCGCTGCTAAATAACCTGTAGGCTCCCATCAAATAGAATAAAGAGCAAAACAAAATCAGCTCCAGCGGAATGATAACATAAATAGTCCGAATGCCCTGACAATTAACGGATATAGCAAGGATAATCAGCAAAAGCTCCACTGCACCTGCAAGCATCTGCAGTGTGCCGCTCTTGCGCCGCTCCGGCCCGGTCATATTAGGTATGTAATACTGACCCACATAGCGAACACCATTTTTAGACTTTTCATCCAGCTCGTAATTTTTGAGGTTCTTCTTCATGCCCACTCCCCGTACTTTGTCGCATCAATGCTCCATTGCACTACTCCGCTAAATTATTTCCGCATAAACAAATAAAGAGCTAATAGACACCATTGTCCACTATACTCTCAAAGAAAAAATATTCATCGCGAAATAACTTAGTTTATTTTACACAATTTTTAACGAAATGTAAAGTAAAATCTCAAAAAAATGGCCAATAACTTTCATGTTATTGGCCAATCTTTAACGTCATATGTCTTATTCAGCTACGTATGGCATAAGAGCAACGTGACGTGCTCTCTTGATAGCTGTTGTAAGAGCTCTCTGATGCTTAGCGCAGCTTCCTGTGATTCTTCTAGGAAGGATTTTGCCTCTTTCAGATACGTATCTCTTTAACTTAGCTGTATCCTTGTAATCGATCACATTATCTTTACCGCAGAAAACACAAACTTTCTTTCTTCTGCGTAAACCGCCTTTTCTCTTCATTGGAGCATCAGCTTTTTCTGTCTTATTGTAAGCCATTGTTATTGCCTCCTTGTCATTGCAAATTAATTAAACGGTAATTCTTCATCAATACCGTCAGGGATATTCATGAAACCATCGCTGACAGATGTATTTGGAGTACGGGCAGGTGCTGTATAACCGCCTTCATTTGCACCGGAAGCATTCTTGCTTTCTGCAAACTCCTGTTCCTCAACAACAACATCTGTTGTATAAACGCGCACACCGTCCTTATTGGTATAGCTGCCGGTCTGAATACGACCTGTAATAGCAATCTTGGTGCCTTTGTGAAGATATCTCTCTGCAAACTCTGCTGCACGTCCAAAAGCCACACAGCCGATAAAATCTGCACTGTCTTCACCGTTATTACGATTAAATCTGCGATCAACTGCTAAGGTATATCTTGCTACTGCAGTTGCATTGTCACCCTGAGAATAGCGAACCTCCGGATCTCTCACC
The DNA here is from genome assembly GCA_017461685.1 of Lachnospiraceae bacterium. Classification (GTDB taxonomy): domain Bacteria; phylum Bacillota; class Clostridia; order Lachnospirales; family Lachnospiraceae; genus RGIG6307. Next base: position 5,650 of record JAFTXF010000114.1, on the reverse strand, counting down.
AGACGGCCCATAAGAATTACTTTATTCATGGATAATCTCTCTTTCTATTAAGCTTCCTGCTTAACGATTAAGTATCTGAGTACGCTGTCCATAATGCGCACACGGCTCTCGATTTCTGCCGGAGCACTTGTTGGCGCTTCGAACTGGATGAAGTAGTAGTAACCTTCTCTCATCTTCTGAATTTCGTAAGCTAATTTCTTCTTACCCCATTCATCAACATTGGATACTGTACCACCGAATCTTTCGATAAGATGCTTAGCTCTGTCTACAGCTGCTACTCTTTCTTCATCTTCGATTTTTGCATTGACAACAAAACACAATTCATACTTTGTCATGTCGTTTACCTCCTTTTGGTCTCTGGCCCTTGTCTAGCAAGAGCAAGGAATGAATATATCACAGTCATATATATTAGCACATGTCACGCAATAAAGCAAGCAATTTTTCTGTTATTTTTTATTTTTTTCTATCGCCTCATACACCATGTCTCTGATATCGTGATGGGCAATTTCCGGTATCGGCTCAATGCCCAGTGCATGCTGGAAATACAAAATGCCAAGTTCATTCTCCATATCAAAATGTGCATAGCTTCCGGCAGCACCACTGAGTTCAAAAGATCCTGCCACAATAGACTTCATTCTCTTCACCGGCTCCATAAGCACACGTACACCGAAGGCATAATGACACTCCCACGGCACACCCCTGACATACTCCCGGATCATTTTGTCCGTCATTCTTCTTTTCAGAATTTCATCCATGCTCTCTTTTTTTAATAAGCGATAGCCGTTTGCTGCTATACCACCATTTACCATAGCAGCAAAAAATTTAAAATAATCCTCAAAGCTTGCAATGATTCCGGCACCGCCGCTTTCATATTCCGGTGTAAATATAAAGTAATTATCCGGCGGAAGGATCTCCTTTACAGTGCCGGACTCTGCATCAAAACTATAATGCGGCAATAAATGCTTTCGTACTTCCTCTGTCACCTTCATCGTTGCGGAATGCATTTCCAATGGTGTGAAAATCTCCTGTTTCATGTACTCTCCGAGGCTCATGCCACTGGCAACTTCCATGACTGCACCCAGTACATCATAGCACAGGCTGTATGCATAGCCCTCGCCCGGCTCAAAATTAAGAGGTCTCTCTGCCAGCAGCTTTATCATATCTCTGGTAGTCATCTTGGGATTCCTACGTCCCGCTTCTATTAAATCCGCCATCTCGTAGTCATATCCGCCCTGCATGGAAAGCAAATCCAGCACAGTCATTTTCTTTTTAGCCGGCACGATGCCATCCTCTGTCTTCACCGTCAAATCCTTGTATTCCGGCAAATATTTGCTGACCTCATCCTCCATGGAAAGCTTGCCCTGCTCTACCAGCTTCATAGCTGCCACACTGGTCACCAGCTTGCTCATAGAATAAATAAAATATAAGTGCTTGTCCTCATATCTCGGGCCGGTCCATCCGTCAAACACCACCTGGCCCTTGTAAAGGACCTTACAACCGCAGAAAGGAACGTCGTATTTCTTCTGCAAACTTTTTAAATAGGTTTCTAATTTTGTAAAATCTATTTTCGTCATACTCATCTTTTTCCTCACGCCGGGTATCCACATCTTGTTTTTGCCAATCCCGGTTATCCTTTTCCTTCTCCCCTGTCTCGACAATCCTTACCTTTATTTTCTGTTAGCAATCCGCCTGCTTCTGAATCAAAAGAGTCTGTCCGGTAGAGTTTATCACATCCTCCATAGGAAGAATTACGCCCGGTTCCTGACGAACTGCCTTTAAGAAGTCATCCAGGTAATTCACATCCTGCTCCGCCTTCAGAATCATAGGCTCTTTCCGGCCTTTTATGTAATACTGCATCTCCTGCTCATTATAAGTAAAGGAAATAGTACCCTCAGTACCCCATGCAAAAAACTGCCAATAATACGGAAGGTCAAATTCCACACCATCCGGAATGGCATAGGACACATCTGCGATAACACCTGCGTTTTCCTTCATAGTGAGCATAAACTGCCCGCTGTCCATAAAGTCCTTTTCCTCTGTGGCATAGCGGTTCCAGCACCTTGCAGCCTCCACCTTTTCAAACTCCAAGTCAAACACATAAGACAATAAATCAATACCGTGAATGGCAATATCATTGATAAGGCCGCCGTACTTGCCCTCCTCAAAATACCAGTCAGGACGTCTGCCGTACATCAGAGGATGCTGGGCGCCGAAATATACATTATTAATCTTGCCCAAAGCACCGCTCTTAATAAGATTACGTACCGCAATGATATTGCCCTGATAACGCATGGTATACATGCAGCTGACTGTAAGGGAATTCTCCTTAGCCAGCTTTTCAATTTCCGTTAACTCCTCTATACTGCTGCATAATGGCTTGTCCACGATAACGTGCTTGCCTGCTTGCAGTGCCCGGATAGCCATTCGGCCGCGGTCTCCAAAGCAGCCGCCCAGAGCAACCACTTCTACCTCCCCATCTGCTAACAGCTCCTGATAATCCGTATACTTACAGCAAAGACCGCGCTGCTCTGCCACTGCCTTTGCAGCTTCATTCTCCTCATAGCCTCCGATGACTTCAAACTCCTGATGTTCCATAGCCATCTCATACAACATATATATGTGATTATGTCTTAATCCTGCAAATGCAATTTTCATACAATTATATACATCCTTTCATTTCCTCATTATTAGATGTTTGCGAAACTCGGTGGTTGACTGCCTGCTCCCCGGTCCATTTTCTCCTGTGTACCCGGCAGGCATCAAAGTATTCATCCATGGTTATCATGTCAAATTCTTGCATAATATCACGCACTGTACGGTCAGTTCCTTCATAGGACAATAGCACCCCACCGTAATAACCCGGATCATGCATCTGAAGCAGCTCTCCGTATTTCTTTTTGGCTGCAGCAATTTTCTCAAAATGATTGTCCAAATGTACAATGACGCAGTCCAGGTTCACCCTAGCAGTAACAAAATCAAAATAATTGGTACTGCTTGCTACCGTTTCTCCGAAAGGATTCAGCACCCTGCTCTGTTGGCCGCAGATAGCTCCCACAAAATGAGCCCGGCAGGTATACGCCCAGGCCTGCTGCATCAGCCCGCCGTGGTACATGGAAGAAAATATAATCAAGTCCGGCTTCTGAGCTGCATATCGGTCCAAAAGTTCCGTATAATTTAAGTCGAAGCAAATAGCACAAGCCACACGACCGAAATCCAGTTCAAATACCGGTGCCTCTGTTCCATATGCTATCTCGCCATTATCCAGTTCATACGGAACTAAATGGTTTTTGTCATAGATGCCTACGATTTCCCCGTCACGACCGATAATCTGGGTAGAATTGCGGTAAGGAAGTTTATCTTCCTCCGGCAAATATCTGACTGCTGAATATGCGATATAACAGTGATTTTCTTTGGCAATCTCTCGATAAAAATTAAGAAAACGGTCACCCCTGTATTGATAATAAGCCTTCCTCTGTTCCATGTTAAAGGAAGGGAATCTGTCTACCACCTCCGGAACCACGATCAAATCAGGCTTATCCGGCACCACCTTTTCCACACCTGCGCGAAGATACGCCATCATCTCCTGCACCTTGGATTCCAGATCATCACTGTATGGAGTTTTTAACTCCGGTTGTCCCAGCACACTTATTTTTACATAATTCGCCATATCCCTCATTCCTTTCCTATTTACAACAGCTTTAAGTTTTTGCGAAACTCACTGGCTTGCAGTCGGAGCAATATATGTTCTGACTGAAGGGCCTTGAAAAGCGTCGGTCCTTAGCGAAGCAAAGCCGTAGGCTGCAGTCTGAGCTTAGTACCGCTACGCATTTTCATGGAGCGAGAGCGTCCCTGAAGCAGAACATATATTGCTCCGACTGCAAGCCAGCGAGTTTGGCAAACGTCTATCCCTCACTTACTCTAACCAAGCCAGTACGTTTCTGGAACCATGATAATAATCAGACCAATTAAACTCCCTCTTGGCACTTCCGTCCTCAGACTCAAAAATCTCCGGAAATACATTTTTATCATAATTGCGGATGCCGTAGCGACACTTATTCTCCGCAGCAATACAGAAAATCTTGCGAATACGTTCCATTTCCTCTGGCTTTAAAATTCCCGGAGTTACAGAAGCTAACGTAGTTACGCCGGTAAGCGCACACATTTCCAGGAAATCCAGGTTTTTGTCTGCAGGCACCTGTTCCGTAAAAGCAGCACAGTCCGGATCTACCAGATAAAAACGCTCGTTGGAAGGCAGACGCATCATGGAATTTACACCATTTCTTACGGTCCATTCAAAAGAGTGTCCGCTGGTGTCTCCACCCACTCTATATATAGAATGGATGCCTGCTGCCAGATGTCCGATGACGCAGCAGCCGATAACATCTGCATCTCCTGCACCCGCCTGCACCGCCTGATACACATCCTTCACAAGCATAGCATTGGTACGGGAATTATCGTAAAATTTACGGTCTTCCTTGCACATAGCAACATTGTGGAATCTGGTCTGTAGGAACCAGCCAAACATGTCATATGCAGAAAAATCATGTTTGATTAAGTCAAAGCCCCAGTCCCTGATACGCTTTGCATCGTTTTTCACACGCTCTAAGGTATACGGATGGGACGGGTCCAATATCAGTCCGCCGGAATCCTTTGTAAGCACAGCCTCCTCAGGAACCTCTCCCAAAGTCAAAAGCGGTCTGAACCAGATACCTGCATTAGCTCCCTTAGCGTGAATATCCGCTGCCATCTTAGCCATATCCCCAAATCTGTCATTTGGTATCCATGGTCCGCCGATATAATTGCCGCCGCCATAGGTTCTGTTAATCTGCCAGCCGTCATCAATAATCATATACGGACGTGCGCAGGCTCCCTTCGTCATCTCCAACAGATAATCTGTTTCCTTTAATACGCTTTCTGCGGAAATTTTACCGTATGCCCAATACCAGTTATTCACACCGAAAATAGGCTGTTTCGGAAGTACAGCCTTTTCACACATCTGAGCTGCAAATTTGCAGGCTACCTTGTAAGCATCCTCGTCCACTTCACCCACATACTCTACTACCTCTACTGCAACAATAGATTCCTTTAATGCAGTGCCCTCATTGCCACAGCATAGATTCAAAAATAAAGTCACACCATGGGGATCCACCTGCCAGTACGCAAAGCAATTCGGTCCGGTCTTTACACCGTAGCAGCCAAAACGGTCTCCGCCATCCAGATAGCAAAACCATGGCAGTACTCTGCTGGCTCTGACAGAAGTCCATTCATGAGGTGCCTCTATTTCGGCATTTCTTTCCCAGGTTTCAGAATAAACGCTTCGTACAAAAGACATATCCCCTTCAAAACGAAGCTTTAAATATTTCACCGGTTCCTTGCCCGGATGCACGATAACCTTGGCTTCTTTTTCTCCTACTACGTATTCATATTCCACCGGACAGCTCTGCTGAGCACGGTCACCCACTTTCTGAAACGCACCGGTTTCTTCAAAACGAAAAGGACTGCTATCTACCGCACCGGTTACATAATCCGGCCGGCGTAAAATACTGATAAATTCCTTGCTCATATTATTTTTCTCCTGTTAAAGTGTAATCTTCCTAAAGTTCAACATACCTTAATTTCATAGTTCTTAAATTTTGACGCTCTTAATTTT
>JAFTXF010000113.1 GCA_017461685.1 Lachnospiraceae bacterium | reverse complement strand
TCATTACAGTAAATTTGTTTTTTGAGTTTTTTATTTAACAGCATTTTTGGGTATCGACATTTTAGCAAAAGTATAGTAAGATAAACGTATGTTTGGTTGTGGAGGACAGTATGAGTATTTACGATACTTTGAATGATAAACAGAGAATGGGCGTAGAGACTACCGAAGGGCCGGTGCTTTTGTTGGCCGGTGCCGGCAGCGGCAAGACCAGAGTTTTGACCCATAGAATTGCATATTTGCTGGAGGAGGAAGGGGTGAGCCCATGGAATATTCTGGCCATTACCTTTACCAATAAGGCTGCCAAGGAGATGCGTGACAGAGTAGACAGGCTGGTAGGATACGGCAGTGAACAGATTTGGGTGGCTACCTTTCATGCTACCTGTGTGAGAATTTTACGCAGATATGCAGACCGACTGGGTTATGATAATAATTTTACGATTTATGATACAGATGACCAGAAGTCTGTGATGAAGGATATTTGCAAGAAGCTGAATATCGATACCAAGATGTTCAAGGAACGTGCGATTTTAGGAGCTATTTCCAGCGCCAAAGACGAGCTGATTAGTCCGATGCAGTATGCTATGGATGCATTTGGGGATTTTCAGAAGCGCAAGATTTCCGAAGCCTATACAGAATATCAGAACACTCTGAAAAAGAATAACGCCATGGATTTTGACGACTTGATTGTGAAGACGGTGGAGCTTTTTAAAAGCTGTCCGGAGGTTTTGGCCCAGTATCAGAATCGCTTCCGTTATATTATGGTAGATGAGTATCAGGACACTAATACGGCACAGTTTGAGTTGGTGCGCTTGTTGGCAGAGCAGTACCGTAATCTTTGTGTGGTAGGTGATGATGACCAGTCCATTTATAAGTTCCGCGGTGCCAATATCCGCAATATTCTGGATTTTGAGGATACATATCCGGAAGCAACTGTGATTAAGCTGGAGCAGAATTACCGTTCCATGGGCAATATTCTGGCGGCTGCCAATGCCGTTATTTCCAATAACAGAGGACGCAAGGGTAAGAAGTTGTGGACTGCCGAGAGCGAGGGCAGCAGGCTGCATCTGAGACAGTTTGATACCGCCCAGGAGGAAGCAGCTTTTATTGCAGAGGATATTCGTAGTAAGAATCGTGAGGGAGAGGCTTCCTACGGTGATTGTGCGGTATTATACCGTACCAATGCACAGGCCCGACTTTTAGAAGAGCGCATGGTAGTGCTTGGTATTCCGTATACGGTAGTAGGCGGTCAGAATTTCTACGGCCGTAAGGAAATCAAGGACGTGCTTGCATATTTGAAAACCATTGACAATGGCAGAGATGATGTAGCGGTGAAGCGTATTATTAATATACCGAAGCGTGGCATCGGTTCTACCAGCATTGCCAAGGTACAGGCTTATGCGGACGCACAGGAGATGAGTTTTTATGATGCATTGTGCCGCACCGAGGAGATTCCGGGCCTGGGCAAGGCTGCCGCAAAGATTGCGCCTTTTGTGACGCTGATTCAGGGCTTCCGCAGTAAGGTGGATTATTACGGTCTGGAAGGTCTTTTAAAGGATTTAATCCAGATGACAGAATACGAAGAGTATCTGAAGGAAAATGAAGAAGAGCCGGAAGACCGCATCGAGAATGTGCAGGAATTGGTGAATAAGGTGATTACCTACGAGGCGGAGCATGACCAGCCTACCTTGGGTGAATTTTTGGAAGAGGTGGCTCTGGTAGCAGAGATTGACAATGTAAAGGATGACGTGAATCGCGTACTGCTTATGACCCTGCATAGTGCCAAGGGTCTGGAATTCCCACATGTGTATCTGGCGGGCATGGAGGACGGTGTATTTCCTAGCTATATGAATATTACGTCTGATAATCGAGAGGATTTGGAGGAGGAGCGTCGTCTGGCATATGTGGGCATTACCCGTGCCATGAAGGATTTGACCTTAACCTGTGCCAAGTCCCGCATGATTCACGGGCAGACGCAGTATAATATGATGAGCCGCTTTGTGAAGGAGATTCCGGATGAGCTTTTAGATAGAAGCAAGCCGAAGCCCCGCTTCAGCGAAGAAGAGGTAATCAGCGCTTACAGTCATACATTTGCCCAGAGGCCGGTATATGATTATAGACCGAAGGCAGTGCCTAAGCCGAAGGAAACAGCCACTGCAGTGAAGCCTTTTGTGTCACAGGGAATCGGCGATTTAAATAAGATTGTCGGTATTTCCAAAGGAATAGGTGGGGCAAAGAGCGGACTGGAATACGGCGTGGGTGACCGGGTAAGTCACATCAAGTTCGGGGAAGGAACCGTGCTCAGTGTGCAGGAGGATCCTAGAGATTATAAGGTCACAGTGGTTTTTGACAAAGCCGGCCAGAAGGTTATGTATGCTTCTTTTGCAAAACTGCGTAAAATTTAAAAATTTATAACTATTTTATAGTAAGTTGGCGTGAAATGTGTTAAAATAAAGGTAACGTGCATAAGTACGCGACTTGATATGCGCTACAGATGATGGCAGATGACAAATACTGGCATGTGACTGCGAAGTGTTGCATTCACTGAAACAATATATATAAAGAAAGGCGGTATTCTTATGAAGAAAATGGATGAGCTTGTTACATTGATGAAGAAAGCAGAAGTAAAGGCAAAGGACGAAAAGTGTTGTAAGACAATCAAGACAATTCTGGCAATTGTAGGTGTGATTGTAGTAGTTGCAGCCATTGCCTTTGCTGTATACAAATTTGTTACAAAGTGCAGGAAGAATAAGGAAGTGTGTGATTGCGAGGAAACTTTTGAGGACGAAGATTCCTGCATTCAGCTTGAATTTTCCTATCCTGAAGAAGCAGCAGAAGAGAATGCTGCGACCGCAGAAGTACAGACAGAAGAGGAATAATCAGCATGAAAAAAGGACAGGTGTATCAGGGCGTGTGCGAACGCATTGACTTTCCCAATAAAGGGATTGTCCGTGCGGAGGACCAGCTGTGTGTGGTAAAGAATGCATTGCCCGGACAAACTGTACAATTCCGTGTGAACAAAATACGAAAAGGGAAGGCAGAGGGTATACTGCTGGAGGTTTTAGAGAAGGCTCCGGCAGAGATAGAACCAAAGTGTTCCTTTTTTGGTATGTGCGGAGGTTGTACTTATTTAGCATTACCGTATGAAGACCAGTTACATATCAAGGAAGAACAGGTGCACAAGCTTTTGGACAGTGTGTTGTATAAGCAGGAGGTTCCGTATAGGTGGGAAGGCATCAAGGCCAGTCCCAAACCTTATGAATACCGCAATAAAATGGAGTTTTCCTTTGGTGATGAATACAAGGACGGTCCCTTGGCGCTGGGCATGCACAAAAGGGGCAGTTTTCATGATATCGTGACAGTAAAGGATTGTCACATTGTAGACGGTGATTACAGACTGATTTTAAATGAGGTACTTGCCTTTTTTCAGGCAAAGGGCCTGCCGTATTATCATAGAATGCGCCATGACGGCATTTTGCGCCATTTATTGGTGCGTAAGGCTGTTAAGACAGGCGAGATTTTGATCGCGTTGGTTACTACAAGTGTGATAGCGTCGGAGGAGGCGCTGTTGCAGGAATTTAAGGATATGCTCCTCGGCTTGCCGCTAACAGGTACCGTTGCAGGCATTTTGCATATCAGCAATGATTCTCTTGCCGATGTAGTGCAAAGTGACACTACCCGGGTGCTTTACGGACAGGAGTACTTTTTTGAGGAACTTTTAGGGCTGACCTTTAAGGTCTCCACATTCTCCTTTTTCCAGACCAATTCTCTTGGTGCAGAGGTGCTTTATACTACAGCCAGAGAGTACATCGGCGATTTGGGCCAGGGCGAGAAGGTTGTCTATGACCTGTACAGCGGTACAGGCACCATTGCCCAGCTGATGGCGCCGGTAGCCAAACAGGTTATCGGTGTAGAAATCGTAGAGGAAGCGGTAGAAGCAGCCAAGGAAAATGCTGCCCGTAACGGTTTGACGAACTGTACCTTCTTGGCTGGTGACGTATTAAAGACATTAGATGACATTGAAGAAAAGCCGGATTTTATCGTGTTAGACCCGCCGCGTGACGGCATTCATCCAAAGGCGCTGGCTAAGATTGTAAATTACGGCGTGGAGCACATGGTTTATATTTCCTGTAAACCTACCAGTTTGGTACGGGATTTAGAGGTTTTCTTAGAGGCAGGGTACCGTGTGGAGAGAGCCTGTGCTGTAGACCAGTTTCCGTGGACGGCGAATGTGGAGACGGTTGTCTTGTTGGTAAGGGAAAAAGTCCACGATTATATCTACGTGGATTACGAGCCGAAAGATACTGATTATCTAAAGGATTGCAAG
>JAFTXF010000112.1 GCA_017461685.1 Lachnospiraceae bacterium | reverse complement strand
TATGGTTCTTTTCATTTCCCTTGCCAACAACATTTCATACTCCTCCTTTTTTGCCATGTATCGGCGGAACTATGGGGATGCAGTACGAAGTAAAATATATTCCGTCTCAGGGCACTCTCGTTCCATGAAAAACGCAACGGTACTAAGCTCAGACTGCGGCACTATGTGCCTTGCTTCGCTAAGGACCGGCGCTTTTCAAGGCCCCTGCGCCGAAATAGATTTACCTCCCGGACGGCAGACCACGGATTTTCACAACTGGATACTTTACTTCTTCATACTAACTTCTTCTAAGTTCATCCTTTGTATCCTATTTGTTTTCTTCCGTGCACAGGGCCGGGTGCAGTATCATCCGGTAGGTGTTTTTGTGGGAGAGTTTATGGGGTACGCCGGCGCAGATTACGTTGGTAGCCGTGTAGCATTGCTCTCCGTTTATAATGGTAAGTTCAGGAATTTCTACGCCGTACAGAATGCCCTGCTCGCAGCCCACGCTGCGGAAAGGTATGGCCCGGTAAAACAGGGGATTTTCCAGAGTAATGCGTGCAAGAAGTTCCTCCTCTACCAGACAGACCGGTTTTTTGCTGATAGGCTCTAAAAGGCTATTGCCCGTATCTAGCAGAGCCTTCACCTTTGTTTCCATACCTGCACTGTTTATCACAGCCAGGCATACGTTTTTGTGGGAGAGCAGTCTGCCTTTGCGAAGCAAAAAGCTTTCTGTCTGCACCCATACGTACACGCCCAGTAGCACCGCAAATACCGTTATTTCCTGCCCTGCAAAAAGTTTCCACTTATAAAGGACTGCTCTCAGAACGCCTGCTATCATAAAGCTATAAGTAAAGCCCTGCAGCATTACCTTCTTCCATAGATGCCTTTTTCTTTTTGTCAAAATAAGGGCAGACATCACCGGAACAGACAAAGCCACGGCCATAATCTGCAGCAATATACCTCCTACCGGTATAAATAATGGAATAAAAAAAAGGCTTATGTATATTGCCGCTCCCAATCCGGCGGCTCCCCAGATTCTACAGCCCTTTGTGTCCAGCAAAAATCTCTGCTTTAATAGTTTTAAAATCCAGAGATTTATAACCAGGTTCATAAAAAATAAAGTATCTAAATAAATTTCTATTTCCATACCAACCTCTCCAAGAGAGCATACCACCTTCTCCGCGGAAATCTTGTCAAAGTTTGGACTCGAAAAAAGGATTGTTTCGCACAAAAAAACAGCATGCCTTATAAAAAGACATACTGTTTAAAAATTATAGAATATAAAAGCGAATCATCAGTCCTTCTGTAAGAAAGTCGGAATCTTTAAACTTCTCTTTTCGATAGAAGCTGCCAAATCATTCTTGGTAATGGTAGGCAGTGCACCCGTCACTGAGGATACACCCTCTGCCTTCGGTGTCACAATCGGCTGAACAGACTGTGGCTTCGGCACAGCTGTGTTGGTCTTGGTTGTCGTATTAAAAGAAAATACAGGAGCCTTGGCTGTGGTCTGATTGATACCGGTAGCAATAACTGTAACCGTACAGGTATCCTTGGCAGTCTCTTCATACATCGCACCGAAAATAACATTCACATTCTCGCCGCACAGCTCACCTACATAGTCTGCTGCATCTGCTGCATCTGCCAGAGTGATGTCGCCGGATACATTGATAATAATATCAGTAGCTCCGTTAATGGTGGTCTCTAATAACGGACTGTCTACTGCCATACGTACTGCATCAGAAGCCTTGGTATCGCCTGTGCCGGTACCGATACCGATATGTGCTACACCCTTGTCCTTCATAACGGTGCGAACGTCTGCGAAGTCTAAGTTAATGATAGCAGGCTTATTAATCAGGTCCGTAATACCCTGTACACCCTGCTGTAATACTTCGTCTGCCTTCTTCAGTGCGTCAGGCATGGTAGTTCTGCGGTCAACGATATCCAACAGCTTATCATTTGGTATCACAATAAGAGTATCCACATGCTCTCTGAGCTTCTCGATACCTGCCAATGCATTATTCATACGGGTTCTGGCTTCAAAACGGAAAGGCTTGGTCACTACACCAACAGTAAGGATACCCATATCCTTGGCAACACCTGCAATAACCGGTGCAGCACCTGTACCGGTACCGCCACCCATACCGCAGGTCACGAATACCATATCTGCTCCGTCTAAAGCATTCTTGATGTCCTCGATATTCTCCTCAGCAGCCTTCTCGCCAATTTCAGGTTTGGCACCTGCTCCGAGTCCCTTGGTCAGCTTCTCGCCGATCTGTATAATCTGCGGTGCCTTGGACAGCTGCAAGGCCTGCTTGTCCGTATTGATACAAATAAATTCCACACCGCACACTTCATCACTAATCATTCTATTTACAGCATTGTTACCCGCACCGCCTACACCAACTACTATGATACGTGCACCGGATACAATTTCATTTGACATTAACTCTAACAAAAGAGGATACCTCCTATCATATATACTTATACTATTTCTATTCTATATTTTTTTTGTACATTTATCAACAAGTTTTTTTAAATTTTATAAATTTTTGATAATTATTTTTCGTTCTCGACATCCTTGGTGAAAGTGATATTGTCACTGGAACTGTCTGCATTCTCTAAATGAAGTACTCCTGACAATCCCTTCAGACTCGGAGCCAGATCTCTCAGCTTCATCATCTTCTCTGTAAGCTTGTCCTTCCGGCCGAGAGTCACTCGCACATCATCCATGTACAGAGTCACTTCCAGGCTCTGATTAAAATAAATCTTGTCTACTTCCAGTTCGTATTTGCCCAGTAAATTCGTAATCTCCAGTACATAACCGAAAACATCTGAATTTGCTACCGGCAAAGGATTATGTAAGACTACCGAATTAAACTCCAATCCGGTAATCTCCGGAACGCCCTCTGTGATTTGGCTGCTGGCCTCCACCACAATACCGTCCTTGTCAAAATACATATACTGTCCTAAGTACTTAATGTAACCCGCCAGTGCCTTTTCATAAACCTGTATGCGAATACTGTCCGCAGATAATACAGTCACTTCAATAGACTGGATAAAGGCTATATCCGTAATGGGCTTATTGTCATATTTCATGGAAAGGACCAGGGAAATACGGTCCTCCGGCTTATTGATAACCATATCGATAATTTCTTCTCTGGTATAATGACTGCTGCCATCTACTATAATATTTTTTATGGTAAATTTATTGAGGAAATAATAGATACCTCCGGTAATTACCAAAAGAAAGGTCAAGGCAATGATCACTTTAACCATTCTCCGCTTCCTTCGTCCTACAAAATATTCATTCACCGTATATTCTTGCTCCTAACTCTGATAAGTCTCTGCATATATTTTCATAGCCACGATAAATGTGACTGCAATTTTCGATGTATGTTTCTCCTCCGGCGCCCAGTCCTGCTATTACCAGTGCCGCACCGCCTCTTAATTCTTCCGCTTTCAGGGTAGTGCCCTGCAATTTCTCCACTCCACGTATATAGGCTACATTATCCTTAATATGAATATCTGCGCCCATTTTCTCTAACTGCGGCACAATCCGGAACCGATTGCCGAAAATACGCTCTTCTATGGCGCTTTCGCCGTCAGCCGAACAAAGTGCTGCCAGAAGGGGAGACTGTAGATCCGTCGGAAAACCGGGATAACCTTCCGTAACCGTATACGGAATAGCGCACAGCCCTTCTCTGCGGTGTAAATAAATTCCTTCCTCTGTAATCAGGGTACTGCCGCCCATCGCGTGCAGCAAAGGAATCAGTCTCGTCATATGCCCGGCCGGTGCCCCTTCCAACAGGACTCCGCCTCCGGTAATCATGCAGCCCAACGCATAGGTTCCTGCTACAATACGGTCCCCGGGTAAGGTAATGCTTCCTCCATGAAGCGCATTCACACCAACAATCGTGATATCCGCCTGCCCTGCTCCTGTAATGCAGGCTCCTGCGGAATTTAAAAATTCACAAAGGGCTGCAATTTCCGGTTCCCTGGCCGCATTATGAATGACAGTGGTTCCCTCTGCCAGAACTGCTGCCATAACCAGATTTTCGGTAAGACCTACACTTGGGAAAGGCAGCTCATGCTCCACTCCCACAAGGCGGGAAGCCTTCGCTGTAATCTGACAACTGCTGTCACCAAACTCGGTACCCATTTTGTGCAGGTGAGCTAAATGCCAGTCTACCGGTCTGTCACCGATCACACACCCGCCCGGATATTCCAAAACCACCTCTCCAAAGCGGCCTAACATGGCCCCCAAAAGAAAAATACTGGAGCGCATAGTGCCCTCCTTTTTCTCTTCAAGCGGCCCCGGTGTCAAATGGCAGGTGTTGACATACAAATCCCTGCCTTTCCAATAAGTCACTGCCCCCTGGGAGCGTATCAGCTCCAGCATATAATATACATCTGCGATCTTAGGACAGTTTTTTATCTCGTGTTCTCCTCCGGCAAGTAATGTGGCTGCTAATATCGGGAGTGCTGCATTCTTAGAGCCCTGGATACGTACCTTTCCATTTAGCGGCACGCCTCCACGTATAAAAATCTGTTTCATACAACCACCTGGCAAAAAAACGCTTATTGTATTATATGCAGGAGGTGTGTAAAACTTTCCTGATTTTTAATAATTTGTAATCTTTATGTTGCGGGCCACGTTCATGACCACACCCATTTCAAACATAAGGAAGCACACACTGGTACCGCCGTAACTGATAAACGGCAGGGAAATACCGGTGTTCGGTATGGTATTGGTTACTACAGCAATGTTTAAAATAACCTGAACGGCTATGTGGGCGATAACACCTACTACAATCATGGCACCGTGAATGTCTATAGCATGGGTTGCAATAATCACCATACGCCATATCAGAATCATAAACATAAGAATCACGGCAATACCCCCAAACAGACCCAATTCCTCACAAATAATAGAGAAAATCATATCATTCTGGGCTTCCGGAAGGAAGTTTAACTTCTGAATACTCTGGCACAGGCCCTTGCCCCAGATACCGCCGGAACCGATGGCATACATAGCCTGTAAGGTCTGGTAGCCTTTACCGGAAGCATATTTCTCCAAATCAAGCCAAGCTAAAATACGCTCGGAACGGAAACCGTCTCCGGTACTTGCACTCTGTACAATATAAAAAACCAAGGCAGCAACCCCTGCCGCACCTACGGCGCCAAGGGAAATCCACCACTTGTAGCCCTTGGTTGCCACAAAAATCATGGCAATGCAAATAGCAAAAATAATAATGGCAGAGCTTAAATTGTCGGTAATTTTGTAAACCATCAAAAAGATCGGCAGCGTCAGGCCAATCATGGAAAATATAATTTTCGGGCTGTTTACCTTTTTACGGAACGCATGCACGAAATTGGCCAGGAAAATAACCATACCTAATTTAACCGGCTCCGCTGCCTGAAAGGAAATCGGTCCTAACGCAATCCAGCGTCTGGCACCATTAGCCTCGTAACCGAAAGGGAAAATCATAAGGATCACGGCAATACAGGCTAAATACGGCAAAAAGCCCAGTTTACGGTACCATTGATAAGGTATTTTGTATGCTGCAAACATACCTCCAAAGCCAATGACGGTTGCAAGCATCTGCTTCTTTACATAATAATTGGAATCCCCGAATTCCTGCATGGCTTCATAATAGCTGGCAGAATATACCATGATGAGTCCAAAGCCTATCAGGAAAATCAATACCAGCAAGAAGGTATAATCAAAATAAAAGATCTCCTTTTTGGCAGGCTGCTGCTCCGAAGATGTAGTTGTCTGTTTTGGCTTAAATTGTCTAATGTTATTCTGCACGTAAACTCTCCTACTCTTTTTTATGAAAGGCTGTGTACATATTCCTTGAACTGCCTGCCTCTCTCTTCATAATTCGGGAACATTCCCCAGCTTGCACAGGCAGGGGATAACAGTACCGCGTCGCCTGGCTGTGCATGCTCGGTACAAATCTTCAGACACTCCTCAAAAGTATCTGCAAAAACATACTCGGTAAAACCGTGGGCCGCTGCACAGGCTGCAATCTTCTCCCTTGTTTGTCCAATCAGGACCAAAAGCTTCACTTTGCCGCCAAAGGCCTCTATCCACTCGTCATACTCACTGTGCTTGTCATAGCCGCCGCCGATCAGTACAGTAGGCTTAGACATGGCCAGAATACCCTGAATGGCCGCATCCGGGTTGGTGCCCTTGGAATCATTGTAATAATCCACACCGCCCTTAGTATCTACATATTCGATGCGGTGTTCTACCGCCTTAAAAGCTTTCACAGTACATAAAAGATTCTCTAAAGGCAGCCCAAAGGATAAACCGATGGCCAAAGCTGCCATCACATTTTCCACGTTGCAGGTACCCACCAAATTCATGTCTGTATGGATGTTCATAATGGCATCTGTGCGACCGTCACGGGCCAGATAAATGGTATCTCCCTGACAGTATATGCCCTCGGAAAGCTCCCGCTTGGAAGAGAAAAATACCACCTTTACCGGGCATCTGTTCAGCCCGAAATCTCTGGTATATTCATTCTCATAATTTAAAATACAAAACTGCTCTGATGTCTGCCCCTTGGTAATCTTCTCCTTGGTGGCTGCATAATTCTCCATCGTATAATGTCGGTCCAGATGGTCCGGCGTCACGTTTAAAATCGCAGATACGGTAGGACAAAACTCCTCCACGGTCTCTAACTGGAAGGAACTGATTTCCGCTACCGTCACAGAGTCCTCTGTGGTCTTTAAGGCCTCTAACGTGTAGGGATTGCCGATATTGCCAACCACGAACACAGACGCGAAATAATCCCGCATCATCTGTCCCACCAGACTTGTAGTAGTAGTCTTGCCATTGGTACCGGTAATACCGATAATACGTCCTTTGGCAAGCTGATATCCAAGCTCAATCTCGCCGATAACTAAAATACCATGCTCCCGCAGCAAATTTAAAAGAGGACTGTCCACGGGCACACCCGGGCTTACTACCGCCATATCCAGCTTATGTAAAAGTTCCTCCCCGATGGTACCGATACAAATCTCTGCCCGGCATCCTTCAGGAATCTTCTTCAAAATATCTTCCTCAGTAAGCTTTTCATTACCGTCAAATAAAATACAGTTGGCCTGTACCGTGGAAAGAGCCTGTAATGCTCCCATACCACTGATACCGGTGCCTACTATTAATATATTTTTGTTTGTAAAAATCATACTATGCCTCCTGACCCTTTTGCAGTGCAGAAAACTCTGCACCCCACAGTCGTTTATAACACATTAAATAGCTGCAATGGCAAGCAGGCAAAGCAATGCCGTCACAGTGGTAAATACAGCCACTACCTTGGTCTCACTCCAGCCTCCCAGCTCAAAATGGTGATGAATCGGTGCCATTCTGAAAATACGTTTGCCGCCTGAAAGCTTAAAGTATGT
>JAFTXF010000111.1 GCA_017461685.1 Lachnospiraceae bacterium | reverse complement strand
TAATGCATGAGAAGGTTCTCGCATGACGGAGCATGAGAAGGTTTTCGCATGACGGAACATGGGAAGGTTTTCTGTTGACGATGCACAGGAAGGATTTCTCGTGACGGTACATTAGGAAGATGTTCTTTTGTCGCTAGTAAAATCAGAAAAATTTCTAACAGGTATTGACAGGAAGGTCGGTAACATGTAGACTAAAAATAGAAGAGTGGTCGGTGAAAGACCGACCTATCTAGGCGAATAGTTTGCCGAGCATGTTTATCAAACGTCACCTTAGGCGTTTGCAGAATGTCAAACCATTACATGCTTGAAAGGAGTGAGGACAAAATGTACCAGATGACGGAAGCAGAATTTAAATTTACAGAATTAATTTGGAAGGAAGAGCCGGTAGGTTCCGGTGAGCTGGTGAAGCTTTGCCGGGAGGAATTCGGATGGAAGAAGTCTACCACATATACATTTATCAAGAAGTTGTGTGAGCAGGGAATATTGCAAAATGAGCAGGCGGTGGTGACGTCATGCATTGACAGAGAGAGGTATTTGCAGCAGCAGGGGGAGGAGTTTGTGGCGAAGACCTTCGAGGGCTCTTTGCCGAAGATGATTGCAGCTTTTATAGAACGTAAGCGCCTGAGCCGGGCTCAGATAGAAGAAATTGAAAAGATGATTGAGGATTACAAAAGCGAGGTGTGATGGGGATGTTGAGCTTGTTTTTGAAGGTGTTGAACCTAAGTCTGGTGGGCAGTTATATTATTCTAATCGTTCTTCTGGCCAGATTATTGCTTCAGAAATCGCCGAAGTGGTGCTCCTATTTATTATGGGGCGTTGTATTTTTGAGACTTGTTTTACCGGTTTTTCCGGAGAGTGAATATAGTCTGATACCTGAGGGACTGGAAATTTCAGATTATGTGATAGAGGATTTGCAAGGCAAAATATCGTCTCAGCAAGACGTTCCGACGGAAGGTATGCAGGCAGATGATAAGCAGGCATACGACATACCGACGAATAGCATACAGGGGGAAACCGGCCAGTCAGGTAACATGTCGGCAAATAGCATGCAGGAGGAAAACGGCCAGTCAGGCGACAATGCGGATGAAACGGTAGGCAATATGAACAATGCAGGAAAATTGTCCGTTATTTTCAGGATATTTTCTTATATTTGGCTGGTCGGTATGATAGCTCTGGGTGCATATCATATTTGGTCTTATAATCGATTTAGAAAGCAGGTGCGCGGCGCGGTTTTAGCAGAAGACGGCGTGTATGAAATACAAGGCACGCATATTCCCTTTGTCATGGGTATATGGAAGCCGACCATTTATTTATCCGGCGAGCTGGATGAGGAGAGCCGCAAGGTGGTGCTTTGTCACGAGCAGGTGCACTTGAAACGTAGAGACTATTTGATAAAGCCGCTGGCGCTGGCAGTTTGCTGTGTACACTGGTTCAACCCGTTGGTTTGGCTGGCCTTTTATTTGATGGGCAGAGATTGTGAAATGTCCTGCGATGAAAAGGTGGTTTCTATTTTGGGCGAGGACAGCAAGAAAATATATTCCTTTGCTCTTTTAGACGAGGCAACCGGCGGCAAGCGGGCAAAAAGTAAACGCGAAAATATGTGTGCAGTGCTGTCTTTTGGAGAGGAGAGCATTAAGTCCCGTATTAAGCATGTTTTAAATTACAAGAGGGCTTCTGTGTGGCTGAGTGGCGGTACGGTGCTAGTGCTGGCGGTGTTGATTGTATGCCTGTGCAGTAACAGCAAGACGGAGAATGCTGAAAACTATGAGAATCTGATTGCAATGCAGGTGATTGCAACGGATTTTGTGAAGGAGGCAGATGGCTGGTATTTGAGTTTTCAGGTGCAAGAGGGAAGTGATAAGCAGCGAGGAACTCAGGTTACCGCGAAGGTGGAAGATTCGGAATTGTTAGAGGTGCTGTCTGATACCTCGTTATCGGATGTTAACGGAGTGCAGTTGAAATTGACGATGCCGGAAAAGATGTTCAAGGAAAGTGGTGCATACACGGAAACCACTCAGTATGGAATGTATAGAGAGCATGTAGACTTGTGGGTGTTGGTATGTGACAGTGATTATCAGACTTATTTTACAGTAAGCGAGATATATTTTAAAGACGGTCCGGCAAGCGGTAAGGGTACATCCAACAGAGACTACGGTATATATCGGTCGAATAAGGATAGTCTTGTAAATAGGTATTCGGAAAACATGCGAGTATGCGGCGGAAAATCAAAATCCCGATTGTAAGATTTTGTCAAGTATGGTACACTGGTAAAAGAAGCAGGGCAAAATTTTTGCCCGAGGCAGGTGCGTATTACTGCGAGTCGGTCGGCATGCGCATCATTCTAAAATCAGATGGATAGAGTCTTAACTGGCTGTTAGGAACAATGACCATAAATATATTGTAGTAGAAAAGAGGGTATACATATGAATTATAATGATGTATTAAAAGAAGCACGTACCTGCATGGGTGCTTACTGTAAGGCATGTCCGGTATGTAACGGTGTGGCCTGCAGAAATCAGATTCCGGGGCCGGGTGCTAAAGGTGTGGGAGATACAGCCATGCGCAATTATCAGAAGTGGCAGGAAATCCGTGTAAATATGGACACCCTTTGTGAAAATAAGCCGGTAGATACTTCTTTGGAACTGTTTGGGCAGACCTTTAAATATCCGTTCTTTGCGGGGTCGGTTGGAGCGCTGAATCTGCATTACAGTGACAAGTTTGATGATATGACCTACAATAATTTATTGGTGGATTCCTGCGCCAAGGCCGGCATTGCGGCGT
>JAFTXF010000110.1 GCA_017461685.1 Lachnospiraceae bacterium | reverse complement strand
TGCCCAATATTCGGATATCGTGGGACATTCATCCCACTTGTATCCTCATATCGGGGCGGGTCACTAAGCCATGAAACCACTTTTATGCAAGCATATCGTGGTTTATGGCTTTTGACCCTGGCATCATAAATAGAGTTTAGCATATTTTTTATTTTTATCCAAGAAGTTTATGTGATTTTATAGTTCTGAATGTGATAAAGAGTTTGGAATATAGGCAGAAAACACGCTCATCGCGAATCATTTTCTGCCTATATTCCAAACTCTTTATCATCATCAGTGCTATAAAAAGATAGGCAGAAGGCACACTCACCGCGAATCATTTTCCGCCTATATTCCAAACTCTTGTATTTTGTATATAACGTGAACGAGCCGCCGTTAGGCGACTCGCTCGTGTAAAAGGGGAATTTTACTTAAAACATTTTAAGTAAGCGCTCAAGCGCATTATTAAAATACCACATATCTCGACAAAATGCAATACTTTTTTTAAAATTTTTTAAAAAATTTTTTAAAATCTTTTTTGAAGCTTCTCTGTGGGTGTTTTAAAATATTTCTGAAGACCTTTTTAACCCGTTTTCAGGGGTTTTGTCTCTGTTCTGATTATTCTACCGAGTGATCAATAAAATGGATACAATGCACACAATGCTGATGATAATCGATAAAGAATTCACCGCACTGGATAGTCCCACATCACTCTTCATCTCTCCCGTAAAGGCAGGAGCTGCAGATGCAATCGGTCCGAATGCCAAAATCATCAGGGTCTGACGTATTTCCAAAGAAAAAGGCAACAGGTAATAGAAGCCCAATGCAAATAAAACCGCCATGCCGTACCGAACAGTCAAAATCCGAAGAATGCTGCCAATTTGTTCTTTATTACTGCTTAATTTAAAGCCTACACCAATCATCAGCATGGCCATAAAGGCATTGGCATTAGCAATGATTTCCGCAAAGGAAACCACAGGGGCCGGTAAGCTGATGTGCATAAGACTTAAAGCAGTCATTATAATATAGCAATCGAAAGGAATGGATTTTACAAGGGAGCGGACAATTCTCTTCACGGAAAAGCGTCCCCCATCCTTTACAATAGATGCCGCACTGTAAGCACCGCCCAGGCAGATGAAAGCATTGCCCGTATCAAACAGGCTGGTGGTAATAACGCCGGTAGGTCCTAAAAAGCTCTGCACAAACGGCATCGTAAAATTACCGATATTATAGCCGGCGGTATTTAACATCTCAAAGGCCTGTCTTTCTTTGCCTCTTCTCTTATTGATAAGCCAGGCAAGCACTACATAAATAAGGCCGCATCCCAATCCCAATGCCGCAAGGGTTAACATCGACGGGTCCACTACTTTTCCGGAAAAACTGAAAATAATGGATGCCGGCAAGGTGATTTTTATCACTATTTTTGATAATATTTTGAAATCTTCTTCTTTGAAAAAGCCGAATTTTTTCAGACTGTATCCTAATATGATAATTGCTATGAAACAGCCTGCTCTGACTAATATTTCCTGCATAATATTTCTCTTTTCTTTTACCCGCTAAACAGCTTAGGAATAGTCGGTTTTCTATGTGTTTTATTACGCTGCTCAAACAGAAAATGCCATAATGGCCAGCTTGGAAAACTGCACTTCCTGTACCACAATTCCTAAGCGTTCCTTCTCTGCCTTTGGAATGGCAGTAAACTCCTTCAGACTGTATATATGCTCCTTATAACTACGTTTGGTCCGACCAAACATACTCTTTACCTCTGTCAGCTGTGACACCCTTACCTTGGTACGCAGCTGTAAAAACACTTCATACAAAAAGCCCTCCGGCTGCATATAATAAAAGACACTTTCAAAGGTATCCTCTCTGTCCACCTCACTGAGAGCATATTTGGACATAATGGTCCTGAATTTAAACGGTACTTCCTCTTCTATAACAATATCTCCGAAATTAAATCTGGCCCCGATAGAGAGTGCGCTTGTATTTTGTAATACGTATCTGTAATCCTGATATTCTGTCATTCGTCATTCTTTCCTTCAAAATATTCAATGGCATCGCCGCTTAAACGGATAGCCTCTTCGATGTCCTCGAGCTCCATGCCGGTTTCTTTAGCCAGTTCAAAAGGAGTTATCTTCTTACGCAAATCCTCAGACAGCTCTCTGGCTGCTTCGGACACTTTATTGACCAGATCAATGGCCTTCTGATCTTCCTTCTGCTGCTCCACAGACAAACCGATATATTCCTCCATACCGTCCATAATCATCTTAGCAAGCATCCCCTCTGCCTCAGAGGCATGCTCCAAAGCACCTAACATAGTCACCCCGATGGTCAGTGCCACATTGCCCTCACCAATTAAATCCTCCAGATAAGCGCCCTGTCCGGCATAGAGCTTGGCAATCTCCACTACCTGGGGCAAAAACAGCTCTATCAGCCTGGTCTGCGCATCCTGATCTCCTGCCATGGCTGATAAAGTAATAGCTTCCCTTTCTCCCGGTGTGGCATCTTCGATATATTTTAATTCTTCCAAATAGGTATCCAGATAGTCTACATCCTCTTCAGACAGGTAAGCATCCGGGTCTACTGCTTCCTCGATACCGATTTTCTGCTTACGCAAATATTCATATACCATCTCCAGCTGCTCCGGACCGAAATCCAAAGGTGCAAAAGCAGTCTCCACCTGCTCCTTACTTACAATATGTCCCTGCTCCTTGGCAATATTTTTGATATATTCCAAGGTCTTGGCAAATAACAGTTCCTTTTCCATATCTCCCACTCTTTCTATAATATTTAGTTGGTTGCGAAATTCTGTAGCCTGCGAGGCGTCTACTTCACATGCTCATGGGTAAAGAGGTGATTGGAGCAATATTCGTAGTTGCCATTGCATTTGCTGCAGAATCTGAACTCCATATTGGAATCAAACTCATCCGTTATCCCGCAAACCGTACATTTGTGTCTGTGTGCCGGTGCCATCTTCGCAGCCCTTTTCACTTCCTGGTTAAACTGCTGCTTGCGGATAATCTGCTTTGGATTAATAGCCACCTTGGTAGTCAACAGGAAAATACCCATATTGAGAAGTGCTGCACCAATGGCAAACTTTTCGAATATAGAGCCTGCAAAGAACATATATACCAATAGTAATAAGTCAATGATACCCAGCACCTTTACCTTTAACGGAATGACAAAGAAATATAAAACCATCATATCCGGGAAGGTAGCTGCATATCCCATAAATATAGACAAATTGATGTAATAGGTAGAGAAAGCAACCAAAGAACCCATCGCAGAATAATATTCCAAAGCAGAGCCTTCCATTCCCATAAATACCTTCAAATACCCCAACATGAGAAAGCTTGCAACAATCGTCAATATAATACCGCCCAAAATATATCTGCTGTACTTGGCTGTGCCCCATACATTCTCAAGTAATGTACCGATGCGGTAATAAAAATACAACATCAGAAGTGTAAAAATATCAAAGCTGCCCGGCGGCACTATCAGCCATGTCACAAGGCGCCATACCTGCCCCTGTAAAATCTGATACGGATCCAAAGATAAATATGCCAGAACAGACGGATTCACAAGTTCTAAAATATAGCCGATGGCATAGCCTGCAATCAGCATAAAGGTTAAATTTTGTATACCGAAATTTCTTCCGGATTTTTTATTGTATTGTTGCATGAAAAAACACCCTTTCAAAATCACTTATGCTTATTATCATACCAAACCTTTTAAAGATTGTAAATAAATAGAAATCGCCCTATCAAACTTTTCTTTTCACTTTATAATTTTTTAATTAATTTTTCTCTTTTTTTATCATTGGGAAATTTTTTTTACCGCTTCTTAAGTTGACATTGTCGAATTTTGTCGTAAAATATTAATGTTGGGGCTTTATACTCTATAATTATTTAGCTTCAACTTCAGGAAAGTGAGAGTCGAATATGATATTTGAAACAAAGGACAAAAACATTTTACTTGGTATTGACATTGGCTCTACCACTGTCAAAATCGTATTATTAGATGAAACGCATACTATTTTATTCTCTGATTATCAGAGGCATTTTGCCAATATTCAGGAAACTCTGGCAGCGCTTTTACAGGAAGCAAGCACTGCTCTGGGGGACCTTGCCGTTCTTCCTATGATTACAGGCTCCGGCGGCCTTAGCCTTGCCAATCATTTAGGTGTTCCCTTTAATCAGGAGGTTATTGCTGTTGCTACCGCTTTAAAGGAGCTGGCGCCTGAGACAGATGTTGCTATTGAGCTTGGCGGCGAGGATGCTAAGATTATTTATTTTGAAGGCGGTAACGTGGAACAGCGTATGAACGGTATCTGCGCAGGCGGTACCGGTTCTTTTATTGACCAGATGGCCTCCTTATTACAGACGGATGCTGCCGGCCTCAATCAATATGCGGCCAGATACAAATCCTTATATACCATTGCTGCCCGCTGCGGCGTTTTTGCCAAGACAGACATTCAGCCTCTGATTAATGACGGTGCTGCCAAGGAAGACCTTGCGGCATCAATTTTTCAGGCCGTTGTCAATCAGACCATTTCCGGTCTTGCCTGCGGCAAGCCCATTCGCGGTCACGTGGCCTTTTTAGGAGGTCCTTTGCACTTTTTGCCGGAACTGAAAAAAGCCTTTATCCGTACCCTTAAGCTGGATGACGACCATATTGTAGAGACACCTCATCCGCATTTATATGCGGCTATCGGTTCTGCCGTGAATGCACAGGCAGGCGCCAATACTTCTATGGCCGCAACTGCACAGGCCGGCAACAATCCTTCTTCTGCTGCAAATGATTTACATAATGCTACTACACTTTCTGCACTGATTGAAAAGCTTTCCGGCAAAATCGTTATGGACTTTGAAGTGGAACGTATGGAGCCTTTATTTAAAGACCAGGCTGATTTTGACGCTTTTGAAGCCCGCCATGGCGTTCATCAGGTGCAAAAAGGTGACCTGGCAAGCTATCACGGCAAAGCCTTTTTGGGCATTGATGCAGGCTCTACCACTACGAAAGTGGCTGTTGTAGGGGAAGACGGTACTTTATTATACAGTTTTTATGCAGGTAATGACGGTTCTCCTTTGGAGACTGCTATCGGTGCCATGAAGGAAATTCTGGCTCTGAAATCCGAGGACACGGAGATTGTACGCTCCTGCTCCACCGGTTATGGTGAGGCCCTTATGAAGGCCGCCTTTATGCTGGATGCAGGTGAAGTAGAAACCGTTGCCCATTACTACGCTGCTGCTTTCTTTAGTCCGGATGTAGACTGCATATTGGATATCGGCGGTCAGGATATGAAATATATCCGTATCAAAAATCACGCCGTTGACAGCGTGCAGTTAAATGAAGCCTGCTCCTCAGGATGCGGCTCTTTCATTGAAACCTTTGCCAAGTCCTTAAATTATTCCGTAAAGGACTTTGCCCAGGCGGCTTTATTTGCCAAGCACCCTATTGATTTAGGTACCCGCTGTACCGTTTTTATGAATTCCAAGGTAAAACAGGCCCAGAAAGAGGGCGCCACCGTACCTGATATCTCTGCCGGTCTTGCTTACTCTGTCATCAAAAATGCCCTTTACAAGGTTATTAAAATGGCAGACGCTTCTGAGCTCGGCCAGCACATTGTCGTTCAGGGCGGCACTTTTTATAACAATGCCGTACTCCGTTCCTTAGAAAAAATCGCAGGCTGCGAAGTGGTGCGTCCTGATATTGCAGGTATTATGGGTGCCTTTGGTGCGGCTTTGATTGCCCGTGAACAATATATGGAGGCTCCTGCGCCTACTACCATGCTGTCTTTGACGGAGATTCAAAATTTAGAATTTACCACCACCATGATAAAATGCCGCGGCTGCACCAACAACTGCAGGCTTACCGTGAACCGTTTTTCCGGGGGCAGACAATTCATCAGCGGTAACCGCTGCGAGCGTGGCTTAGGTCAGGCCAAAAAAAACACAGACATTCCAAACCTGTTTGCATACAAATTAAACCGTTTCTTTGATTATAAACCTCTGGAGACCGGTGACGCTGCCCGTGGCACTGTGGGTATTCCTCGCGTTCTGAATATGTACGAAAACTACCCGTTCTGGTTTACTTTTTTTACCAAGCTGGGGTACAGCGTTGTTGTTTCACCGCTGTCAAACCGCAAGATTTACGAACTGGGTATTGAGTACATTCCGTCCGAATACGAATGTTACCCGGCTAAGTTGGCCCACGGTCATGTTAAGTGGCTGATTGATCAAAAGGTAGATTTTATTTTCTATCCCGCTGTTTTCTACGAGAGAAAAGAAACACCGGAGGCCGGCAATCACTACAACTGTCCGATTGTCACCTCCTATAGTGAGAACATCAAAAATAACATGGAAGAAATCGGCCGTGGTGAGGTTACCTTCCGCAACCCGTTTATGAGCTTTGCTTCTCTTGATGTTGTTTCAAAGGCTCTTATCGCAGAATTTAGTGAACTGCCTGCTGAGGAAGTACATAATGCCTGCAAAGCAGCCTGGGCAGAATTAGAGCATGCCAGACTGGATATGCAGCAAAAAGGCGAAGAAACCCTTGCATACTTAAAGCAGACCGGTAAACGGGGCATCGTACTGGCAGGCCGTCCGTACCACTGCGACCCGGAAATCAACCACGGTATTCCGGAAATGATTACCTCCTTTGATATTGCCGTATTGACCGAAGACTCAGTCTCTCATCTGGCTAATCCGGAGAGGCCTCTTATTGTATCTGACCAGTGGATGTACCACACCAGACTGTACCGTGCTGCAGAATATGTAAAGCAAACAGAAAATCTTGACTTAATTCAGTTAAACAGCTTCGGCTGCGGCCTGGACGCTGTTACCACAGACCAGGTAAAGGATATTTTAAACGGTTCAGACAAGATTTACACCTGTCTGAAAATTGACGAGGTAAATAACCTGGGGGCTGCCAGAATCCGTGTGCGCTCTCTGCTTTCCGCCATCCGTGTCCGGGAACGCATGCAAAAGAAACGTACACTTCACTCCAGTGCTTACAACCGGGCTGTATTTACCGAGGAGATGCGTGAGAATTACACCATTCTCTGCCCGCAGATGTCACCGATTCATTTTAATTTATTAGAACCGGCTATGCGTAAATGCGGCTACAACGTGGTGGTACTGCAAAACGACAATAAACACTCCGTAGATGTAGGTTTAAAATATGTCAATAATGATGCCTGCTACCCTTCTCTTTTGGTTGTAGGCCAGATGATGGAAGCTTTGCTCAGCGGCAAATATGACTTAAACCGCACCGCCCTTATTATGACACAGACCGGCGGTGGCTGCCGTGCCTCCAACTATGTAGGATTCTTACGCCGTGCTTTGGAAAAAGCCGGTATGCCTCAGGTTCCGGTTATTTCCTTAAACTTAAACGGTATGGAAACCAATCCGGGATTTAAAATCAGTCTTGGATTAGGCGTAAGACTTGCTATCGGCGCTGTATTTGGTGATCTTTTTATGAGATGCCTCTACAGAATGCGCCCTTACGAGGAAGTGCCGGGCAGTGCCAATGCCCTGCACCATAAATGGGAAGCAAAGTGTCAGGAATTTCTGGCTGGAGACCATGTAAGTTTCCGTTCCTTCCATAAGATGTGTCAGGAAATCGTGGAAGACTTTGATGCCCTTCCTATCCAAGATATCCAAAAGCCCCGGGTAGGTATCGTAGGTGAGATTTTGGTAAAGTTCTCTCCTACCGCCAATAATCATATCGTGGAACTTTTAGAGCAGGAAGGTGCTGAAGCGGTTATGCCTGATTTACTGGATTTCCTCCTCTACTGCTTCTATAATCAGATTTACAAGGCTAAACATCTGGGTACCAGTAAAAAAGCAGCCCTGGTCAGTCGCATCGGCATCAAAGCTTTGGAATTTGTCCGCAGCAGTGCCCGCAAGGCTCTCCGTGCCAGCAAGCATTTTGACGAGCAGGCCGATGTTTATGAACTAGTGAAATTTGCCGAGCCTATCGTTTCTATCGGCAACCAAACCGGTGAAGGATGGTTTTTGACCGGTGAAATGATTGAGCTGATACATAATAACGTACCGAATATTGTATGTACCCAGCCTTTCGGCTGTCTGCCAAACCATGTGGTTGGTAAGGGCGTTATTAAAGAGCTTCGTAAGCGCTATCCGGGCGCCAATATTGTAGCCATTGATTATGACCCGGGTGCCAGCGAGGTAAATCAGCTGAATCGAATCAAATTGATGCTGTCTACAGCACACAAAAATTTATAATCGTTTCGAACTCTTGAAGAAATGAGTGCAGTATAAAAAGATGGAGAGCAGATTGTCTAATGTCCTCTTAACTCGATGACATGACGAAGTGCTCTCCATCTTTATTTATGTCTTTAGGCGTTTGCAAAATCCGGCGAATTTGCAAACGTCTCTATTTATGTCTTTATTCCTTCTCCAGTAAAATCGCTTTTGCCTTAGCATATTTCTGTTTCCAGTATTCCAATCTCTCCGGAGCAATGTCAGAATCCACACAGCGGGATTGATCCGCATTGTGATTCAGGTCCTCTAATTTGACCCTACGGGCTATCGGATTGGCCTTAATGGCACGCACGTAATCAAAATAGTCCACACCCTCTCCGTGTGTCAGCAAAGCAATGGCGTCCGTTACTTCCTTCGGGAATTCCTCTTTCAGTTGTTCCAAAGTCATGTCGGTATCTTCTACCGTATCATGCAACAGAGCAACCGTACAGGTAATTTCATCCTCCATCTGCTCCGCCAGATGATACGGATGGAAAATATAGGGAACCTCATTATAATCCAGCTGACCCTGGTGAGCGTTGTATGCCATTTTCATGGCTTTTATGGTCATCGGTGTGTAAATCATAGCTATAACCTCCTTTGCAATGTATGGAACTACACTGTCACTTTACCACCGCAAAAGATTTTCGTCAATAGGACTTCCGGCCTACCCTACATATGCAAACATCAAAATATAATGACAAAGGCTTCCGCCCATTACAAATAAGTGAAAAATCTCATGGCTTCCGAACCTTTTGTGTCTGGAATTAAAAATCGGGAGCTTTAACGCATATATAATGCCGCCTACGGTATATAAAATGCCGCCGATTAAAAGCCACAGAAATGCCGGCCTGGACAAGCTTTTCACGATGCTTGACATACCCATAACGCACAGCCAGCCCATAGCAATATATATGACGCTGGAAAACCACTTCGGACAGGTCACCCAAAAAGCCTTGACCAGAATGCCTGCAATAGCCATAGCCCAGACTGTAGCTAACAGCACAGGGCCTATGCCGTCTCTTAAGGTAATCAGACAAATCGGTGTATAAGTACCTGCAATCAATACCGGTATCATCATATGGTCAATCTTTTTCAAAATAATATACAAGCGTTCTCCGAAACCAAATGCATGATACGTAGCACTGGCCGCGTACAGTAAAATCATGCTTAACATAAACACCGCCATAGCGTATACATGCATCAGCTCTCCGCTAAGGGCCGCCTTTACCAACAACGGTGCTGTCGCAAATAAAGCTAACAGCATACCGATAAAATGTGTCAATGCACTCCATGGATCTTTAATCTTAATATTCATAATTCCGGTCTCCTCTCTTCACGTCAACTCTTTTTATATCACCACTACTTCATGTAGTTTTGAATACTACTTGTTGTAATCAATATATCACTTTTAAATATATTATGCAACGTTTTTTTTGAAATATTAAGATTTAGAGAAAAAATCCACTTTCCTTACCAATCAAAAAAGTTTTACACCTTGATTATCTGTTACAATTATTTTATCTCAAATTCCTCTGCGCTCCTGATATTTAAAATTCTTATGGCGTAATTTCTGTAATCTTTCTGACATAGGCAGACTGTCCGTCATCCTCGTAAACTACGCTTAGCACATCTCCGGGCTGAATATTTCTATAGCCTATACCCCAGCCCTCTGCAAGATTCAGACTGTATACCGCATCTCCGTGCTCCTTTCTGTCCGCCGCTGCAGCAAAGTCAAAAGTAATATAAAGGCAGGTATCACCGTCTGCGATAATTTCATCGACACTCTTAATCGTTGCCGTAAAACGCTTGCTTACCGTCTCTGTCGTATCTGTTGGCTTCTCCTCCACAGCAGCCTTATCCTCCGTAATAATGCCGTTAGTAAGCATCAGCTCACGGTAATTTGCCTCACATTCTTTAATGGTGTCACCGATAGCCACCAGCTGGTATTTCTGCACATTTACCATGGCATACATTTTTACCAGACCGGCCTGGTCCTTCAATGCCATGAAATAAGTCGGCTCGTCAGCGATATTGAGCAACAGTGGGAAAGTCGCCTGATAATTCAAATGCTGCACCTGCCCCTGGGCACTGCTCATGGCAGAGTACCCGATAGAACCCTCTACATAATAATATCTGGTTTCCATGGTGCGCTGGTTCATGAGTACAAAGCCCACGTTGGACTGGTCGGCATTTAAACTGGTAACACCGGTATATACCCATACATCATCATCCATTGCAATATAATTGTAACCATTTGTGGACTGCAGACAGCCACGCTGGCTCAGTACACTATTTAAGAACCCGTTAACATAAATACCACTGTAATCATACAGCTGAGTCAATAACTCTGCACTATAAACCTTATCGATCCAGCTTGGAACCTCTTCCACTGCATAATCGATGCATTCACCGGTCACTGCATTTACAATAACAACACGTCCCACGGTTTCGCCGCCAAACAAACCGATATTAAACTTCTTCACCGGACAAATCCAGAATGGTGTACCCTCTTCATCAATTTCAAAGAAAATCTGATCGCTGAAAATATAGGTAGGGAAATTAAAGCGCAAATGTCTGTAAATATTGCGGTTAAAATATTCACTCTTGGAGTATCGGATTCCCTCTTCCAACATCACACATTCTGTCTCCTGGGTGGTCATATCAATCATAATATATGCAGGAATACCCTCAGACTGATTGGTCAGCCATTTAATCGGGGAGGCATATACTAACGGAGTTACACGGACAGGCTTACCCTGGAAATTAATCTGGGTATAATCACCTGCCGCCTCAAACTGCGAAACAAATTCCACCATAGAGCC
Organism: Lachnospiraceae bacterium; assembly: GCA_017461685.1. Lineage (GTDB taxonomy): Bacteria > Bacillota > Clostridia > Lachnospirales > Lachnospiraceae > RGIG6307. Next base: position 181 of record JAFTXF010000110.1, on the reverse strand, counting down.
CATCTTTCTGTCACCCAAAAGCGAAGCACTGGCCTTATCCAAGAGAGGAATGGTATCATAATCTGCCTGAGCCACATCCTCTGCAAAATTACCCTTTTCCACAGTTAAGAGCTTTTGATATTTACCCGCGTTAATAATCGGACTGCCAAGCAGGGTACCGATTAAAAACACCACGATAGCC
>JAFTXF010000012.1 GCA_017461685.1 Lachnospiraceae bacterium | reverse complement strand
CACAGGACTGCCCTTATGGAATTGGGTGATCATGTCATCACTATGGAGAATGGATGTTGTAAGTCTATGGGATAAAATGAGTTGATTTACATAGTCTTCGAATTTATATTTGAAAAAAGAAACTAGGAAAAAGAAAAAAGAAATTTTTCGGAAAAAAGGGTTAGACTTATTTACAAGTCTTCCCTTTTTTAGTATATTAGGAATAGTGTGATTTTTTAGAGTTTATCAGTATTTTATGGAGGATATATACGTGGGTGCATATACCAAGGAAATTAACCGAAGAAGAACCTTTGCCATTATTTCTCATCCCGATGCCGGTAAGACGACGTTGACGGAGAAGTTTTTATTATACGGCGGTGCCATTAATCTGGCCGGCAGTGTCAAGGGCAAGGCTACTGCACGTCATGCAGTCAGCGACTGGATGGAGATTGAGAAGGAGAGAGGTATTTCTGTAACCAGCTCTGTGTTGCAGTTTGACTATGACGGTTTTTGTATCAATATTCTGGATACACCGGGCCATCAGGATTTCTCAGAGGATACCTATCGTACCCTGATGGCAGCGGACAGCGCTGTCATGGTAATTGATGCCAATAAGGGTGTAGAGCCACAGACCAGAAAGCTGTTTAAGGTTTGTGCAATGCGTGGCATTCCGATTTTCACATTTATTAATAAGTTGGACCGAGATGTAGACGATATGTTTGCATTATTGGATGAGATCGAAAGCGAGCTTGGCATCGCAACCTGTCCGATCAATTGGCCGATTGGCTCCGGCAAAGCATTTCAGGGCGTTTACGACAGGGAAAAAGAGTGTATTTATAAATTTGCCGATACTGAGAAAGGTACCAAGGAAGGTGCCGTTACAGAAGTATCAGCTTCTGACAGAGATGGGCTTGTAAATGTGATCGGCGAAGCCGCTACTGATATATTGTTAGAAGAAATTGAGCTGTTAGACGGGGCAAGTGCAGAGTTTGATTTGGCACGTGTACATGCGGGCAAGCTGACTCCTGTATTTTTCGGTTCTGCTCTTACTAATTTTGGTGTAGAGGAGTTTTTAAAGCATTTCTTAGATATGACCACTACTCCTTTGTCCCGTGTGGCAGATTGCGGAGAGATCATTTCGGACGAGCACGACTTCAGTGCCTTTGTATTTAAGATTCAGGCCAATATGAATAAGGCGCACAGAGACCGAATTGCCTTTATGCGTATTTGCTCCGGTAAGTTCGATGCAACCAAGGAAGTGCGTCATGTCCAGGGCGGTAAGACCCTTCGTTTGAGTCAGCCGCAGCAGATTATGGCAAATGAGCGCAAGATTTTAGAGGAGGCTTATGCCGGTGATATTATCGGCGTATTTGATCCGGGTATTTTCTCAATCGGAGATACGGTTTGTGCTCCTAAGGAAAGCTTCCGCTATGCAGGTATTCCAACCTTTGCACCGGAGCACTTTGCCAGAGTGCGTCAGGTGGATACCATGAAGCGTAAGCAGTTTGTGAAGGGTATTAACCAGATTGCCCAGGAAGGTGCTATTCAGATTTTCCAGGAATTTAATTCCGGTATGGAAGAGGTTATCGTGGGTGTAGTTGGTGTGCTGCAGTTTGACGTGTTAAAATACCGCATGGAAAATGAATATAATGTAGACATCCGTTTGGAAAATCTTCCATACGAGCATATTCGCTGGATTGAAAATAAAGAAATTGATTTAAATAAGATAATCGGTACTTCTGATATGAAGAAGGTTTGCGACTTGAAGGGCAATCCGCTCTTATTGTTTGTAAATTCCTGGTCTATCGGTATGACATTAGATAGAAATAAGGGACTTGAACTGAGTGAATTTGGCACAGCTGAATAAAATAAATCAAGAAAATTGATTAAATTCGCACCTTGTGGTAACCGACAAGCTATGGTATCCTAGGAACATAGTTGTTATCACGGGTGCGAAACTGTGTACTTGGAGGAGTTTTATATTATGAATGTGAAAGAGAAATACGGCATTTCTTATTTTATGCCGCCGTTAGTTACATATGATTGGGTCCGGAAGGAGACCATTACCAAGCCGCCGATTTGGTGCAGCGTGGATTTGCGCGACGGTAATCAGGCGTTGATTGAGCCTATGGGTCTGCAGGAGAAGTTAGAATATTTTAAAATGCTGACAGACATCGGCTTTAAGGAAATCGAAGTAGGCTTCCCGGCCGCTTCCGATACGGAGTATCAGTTTGCCAGGGCCTTAATTGAGAACAATATGATTCCTGAGGATGTGACCATTCAGGTATTGACACAGGCCAGAGAGCATATTATCAAAAAGACCTTTGAAGCTTTAAAGGGAGCTCCGCATGCCATTGTACATTTGTACAATTCTACTTCTGTGGCACAGCGTGAGCAGGTATTCCGTAAGAATAAGGAGGAGGTTAAGACCATTGCCATTGAGGGTGCCAAGCTTTTAAAGAGACTGGCAGAAGAGACAGAAGGTAACTTTACCTTTGAATACAGCCCTGAGAGCTTCCCGGGGACAGAAGTGGATTATGCAGTAGAAGTATGTAATGCCGTACTGGATGTATGGCAGCCTACTCCGGACAAGAAAGCGATTATCAACATTCCGACTACCGTGCAGATTGCTATGCCGCATGTATTTGCATGTCAGATTGAATACATACATAAACATTTAAAATACAGAGACAGCGTGATTTTAAGCGTACATCCGCATAATGACAGAGGCTGCGGCATCAGTGATGCTGAGTTTGGCGTGCTGGCCGGTGCAGACCGCGTTGAGGGTACTCTTTTCGGTAACGGTGAGCGTACCGGTAATGTAGACATTATTACCCTTGCCATGAATATGGTATGCCATGGTGTGGAGTCAGGCCTTGATTTTTCTGATATTGCCAAGATTCGCAATAAATACGAGCATTTAGTGGGTATGAAGGTTTACGAACGTACTCCTTATGCAGGGGATTTGGTATTTACCGCGTTCTCCGGTTCTCATCAGGATGCGATCAGTAAGGGTATGAACTGGTGGAAGGAAGGCAACAGCCACGGCAAATGGACCGTTCCTTACCTGCCGATTGACCCGAAGGATGTGGGCCGTGAGTATGAGTCTGACGTGATTCGCATCAACAGCCAGTCCGGTAAGGGCGGCGTGGCCTTTATTTTAAAGCAAAACTATGGTATTGCTCTTCCGAATGCCATGAAGGAAGAGGTGGGCTATTTGATTAAGGGTGTATCCGACAGAAAGCACCAGGAGCTTTCTCCGAAGGATATTTACCAGATTTTCTCAGATGCTTATGTAAACCATACACCGATTTACGATGTGCCGGAATGTCACTTCGTACAGAAGTCCGGTATTATTGCCAAGGTAACCATTGCCCAGGAGAAGGAATCCCGCACTATTGAGACTATGGGTAACGGTCGACTGGATGCTGTG
>JAFTXF010000109.1 GCA_017461685.1 Lachnospiraceae bacterium | reverse complement strand
GCCATGTCTAATACCAGTACATTTGGCTCCTCCAATGTATAGTCAGCGCATGGAAATATCTTGACCTCTCCTGCATATTCCCTGACGGAAGTTGTCTTTCCTATACCTGTCTGTTCTGCTCCGGAAGCTGTCTTCCCTGCACCGTTCTGTTCTGTACCATTAGATGCTTTTACAGCGCCAGGCTGACCTGCAATACTTTCACAGCCACAGCCTTCAATACCCTCTGCCTTCTCCAGCTTCACAAGCAGTGAGTCATTATCATAAAAAGTATATACCATCACGGTCCAACCGTCACGATAACGGCACGGCATAGGCTCGATATCACCGTTTAATGTATGATAAAGCACCGGCTTATAAATTCCCTTTACCGAAATCTCCGTATCCTGCGGATTTACCGTATGCGGAAGCTGTGGGGTATCGCTGTGTGCAATAAACAGCCACTTGTCATTTCCGTCCCCACGCAAGGTATAAAGCATATTATCGGTCATAATGCCGTTTGTTTTCTTGATCATTACATCACGGCTTCCCGAAAGCAATTCATATAATATGGCCTTGCTATGTGGTATACATACAGCACCCTCTGTTACAGCCTTGGCTTCCTCACTGGTGACTCCCAGTGACATGTACGGGGTATTCCCCATGAAAATCAAATTACCGCCTTTTTCCTTAAATTCCCGCAGTACCTTCAGGGTGTACGGCCTAAGGATAACACAATCTGCAACAATGATTGTCTCATAACTGCATTTTCCTACCTTTAACGGTGCAGAGCCCTCACTGCACAGGTCCTCCAGCAGAGATTCCGCAATATAATCATAGTCCACACAGCCCGTAAGCAGCCAATCTGAGAGTTCGTGGAAATGATTCTCCAGCTCCTCACATTTATATTTTGTCTCAGCGTCTGAAGCCTTGTAAACCCAGTAAGTCTCAACCGGATGTATTACTGCCGTCTTCACCTCTGCACTGCCTCTGGTCAATGCAGTATTCACCCTGGCAAAGTGATCCTCCACGTACTTGTACTCCTTATACCACGGTGACTGATAAAATATAGAAGCCGGGTAGTCACGTTTACCCTCGCCCTTCATGGTTTGCCATGCAAGATGAGGTACACGTAGTGTCACACCCAGGCAGGCCTGCCAGTCTCCCTGAAACTTATGTCCGCGGAAGTCATAATCCCAGCCTGTTACGCCATACAATTCCGACATCATCCCCTCCCTGCCATACTGGCGCACCGCAGAACGGCACTGTACAGCTGTGGTAAAGCATCTGTCATCGCACAGCATATCGATTCCCGGCAGCTGCATATTTTTGTAGGCACGCATGGCATCGGCATTGGACAGGCACATTTCAAATAACCAGTCCTCTCCCAACACATGTCCTGTGAACATAATGCCATTCTCCTCACACCACTTGCCGATATTGTCCATATATGCCCGATTAAAACGCTCGCTAAGATGGCGGTAAAATTGATATCTGGTCTTAGCACCGCCGTCTCCGTGCATGGCAAAATGCACCTCCGGCAGCCTGTCAATAATGCTCTCACCATATTCAGCAAAATAAGTATCGGCAAAATCTGTGGTCCATGCCGTAATGGCATCTTCCGTACTGAATCCACTGGTAGGTGTCGTAAATATTTTAGTCTGAGGTTCATCCGTAAAGATTACCGGTATGGTTTTGCCGAATTCATCCCCCAGCTCACGCTGAAAGGTCTCATAAGTCTTCCCTATAAAGCAGTCTATGGCATCCTTACTCAAAGCGTCCACATAGGTCTGGTAATTGAACCGTGCCTCACCGCCAGGCATCACATCTGCAAAAAAGTAGCGTTTATTTTGTGCACTGTCGCCGCGACCGATTCTCCGATAACCGGTCATATAACCGTCTTTATCAACAGTCACATCGAAAGCCGCAAAAAACAAACTCTTCCCTTCATTCAGAGCCTCTTCTGCATCTGCAGCATCGTCTGTTCTGTCCTGCACCGTCATGGTCAGATACTTCATCCTATACCTTTTGTCCTTTGTTACTTCTCCTCCGGCCACACCTGACGGCCACCGGTCCTCATCATAAAGACAGGCGTACATCTGCTCTTCTTTCGCCTTTTGTGTACATCCTTTTACCGCATCCATGAATTCACGGCCAAGATATTCCGTCTCCAGGCCCTGGCGCACATGCATGTGAAAGCCGCCAAAGCCCATTTCCCTGAACACATCTATCTGCTCTTCCAGCTCCTCCAAGTCCAGTTTGGTATTCCAGGCCCAAAATGGCATGCCCCGGTATTCTGAAGTAGGATTTTTAAATAAGCTATCTTCCAGTCTTGGTTCCTTTGTTTTTTGATACAACATCTCTGTCATCTCCTTCCAAACCGGAAATGTGTCATTCCAGGCTCCGGCGTCTGAAAACAAATCACACATTTCCAAAATCTACACATATTACTACCTAACACAAATATAGCACAAATCAGGCTTTAGCAAAACACGAAAGGTAAAACAGCACAAAACGCACCATGAAACAAGAAAAATCACCCCGTAATTTTACAAATTACTCGGTGACTTTATTTTAATATTGTGATAAAATCTTGTGGGCTTTTCATTTCTTTTTTCAATTTCTTCTTGAAGATATGTGCCATGTAAATTATAATAAAGAAAATATCCAAACTCTTCCATAGCAAAGGATTGATATATATGATTGCATTACAAATAACTGAACTAAAAGTATTCATGGCCAAACTGCTTGGCAGTAGCACCTTTGACGATTTTTTATTACAGGAGGCTACCCTGCAGATGGGTATCAGCTATGTCATCGATGGCCACATAAATGAAGCCTTTTACCACACCGAAGATGAGGAGGAGACTGCAGGCAGACCACCCTTTATTCCTTACGGCGAGGTCAGACCTACTCTTTTTGAACTAATAAAAGGAAAGCGTACTCCACTTGGTTTTCAAGTAGTTTTACAGCTTTCCCCTAAAAGAAGTGCTATTCTGTTTCCCGAGGGCTTAGATGCGCACCTAATCAAAGGATTGATTTTTAATATTCGCTATGACGGCACCAAAGTGCTTATCACTTCCGGAGTCAGCTATTTTTCCTTTTCTCTGGACAAAGCACCGGAGCTTATCTGGGACGAAGCCCTGATGAATTTCCTGCGCAGTGCCGGCATTATTTTCGAGCAGATTTAGTGCTTCATCTTGGGCCTAAATATAAAAGCTGCCAATAATCCGAAAATCAGAGCCGCGCTGCATCCCACTGCTGCGGCTTTTAATCCGCCTGTAAAAAGGCCCATAAAGCCATCGCTGTCTACGGCTTCCTTCACACCCTTCATCAGAATATGTCCAAAGCCCAAAAGGGGCACGCTGATACCTGCTCCAAAGATTTCCTGCAGCGGCTGAAATATTCCCACGAAACTAAGTATCGCGCCTGTCACCACCAGAAGTACCATAATACGACCGGGCATCAGTTTTGTTTTTTCCATTAAAATCTGCACCAGGGCACAGACAATACCGCCGCCCACAAAAGCCATCACGTAATCCATACACATCTCCTCACATACAGTTTTCCTTACAGGAGTTAGCGAAACTCAGTGGCCGACGGCGAAAGTGATATATGTTCCGTCTCGGGGACGTTCCCACTCCGTGAAAAGCTGCAGCGGTACTAAGCTCAGACTGCGGTTATCACCTTGCTTCG
>JAFTXF010000108.1 GCA_017461685.1 Lachnospiraceae bacterium | reverse complement strand
GTGCAAGCCTGGCATCCGGCGCAGCCATCAACTTTAACTTTTGCCATAGTAGAATCCTCCCTTGTATTTTATTGTATAAGACCAAGCTCTTTCCGCTTGTCTCTGATACCTTTGATAACAATTTTCTTTAGTTCCACGGCAGTCTCTTTGGACATGGCGGGAACATCTTTTAATTTGTATTCCATTCCCAACTTCTCATACTTGACGGTACCCATGGTGTGATAAGGCAGGATGTCCAGCACTTTTAAATTCTTAAATGGAGCAATGAACTCACCCAGCCGGTACAGATACTTCTCGTCATCCGTAATACCCTGTACCACAACGTGACGGATCAACATAGGAATGTCCTTATCACTAAGATATTGTACAAATGCCAGAATGCCGTCGTTTGGCTGTCCTGTCAGCTCCAGATGCTTTTCGGGGTCAATATGTTTGATATCAAGCATAACCAGGTCAGTCAATTCCATAAGCTTGTCCAGCTTCTGAATGTAGGTAGTGCTGCCCGGTCTGTAGGTAATGCCTGAAGTATCAATACAAGTATGAATACCGCGCTCTTTTGCAAGGGTAAATAAATCAATCAGAAAATCTACCTGCAGTAAAGGTTCACCACCTGTTACGGTAATGCCGCCGTTACTATAAAAACTGCGGTTGTGTTCGACCTGCTCTATGATTTCGGCAGGCTCCATCAGCGTACCGGCATTCACTGTCCATGTATCCGGATTGTGACAATAAGCACAGCGCATCGGGCAACCCTGCAGGAAAACTACAAATCGTAATCCCGGACCGTCTACCGTGCCCATGCTTTCTAAAGAATGAATTCTGCCTTTTGTCATAATATCTGCCTCGCTTTCCACATTGCTAATCGCTGTCGTGAATAGTATTTCATATTTTGGTACAATCATGTAAAAAGAAACCAAGTTAGTCTAACTAAACTGATAAAAAGCGGTGGCGTATGCCACCGCTTTTATGGCAAGCGGACTGGGCCGCTTTGTTACTTCTTATAATCCTTCGTGGAATGTACGAGAGATAACGTCAGCCTGCTGTTCCGGAGTTAACTTGATGAAGTTAACAGCATAACCGGAAACACGGATTGTAAGCTGTGGATATTTTTCAGGATTCTTCTGAGCATCCAGTAAGGTTTCTCTGTTGAGTACATTTACGTTTAAGTGGTGGCCGCCTTTTACAGCATAACCGTCTAATAATGATAATAAGTTGTCAATCTGAGCATTGCTTGCTGCCATGATATTAATCCTCCTATTATTATTCTGAGTCATCGATGCCTTCATGCAGGGTAGGTATGCTGCATGCCATTGGATTGGAAGAACAATCTGCACAACCCATGGTCTGTACTGACTTGGCCTGGGATGCGTCCTGATCAACTTCTACATTGACATGGCCCACGCCCTTAGTCATACCTCCGTCTAGCATTTTAATAAGGTCATCAATCATTTTGTCCTGATTCATAGCCATACTCCTTTCTGATAAGTGCTTATCAGTAAGAGTATGTGCTATTTCATCAATACTGATAAGTCAGTAATTATTTGCTTAAATCAATTTCGATGTCGCCAGCGAAAATCTGGTCTTCCTTACCAAGAGCACCAGGGATAATGGTGAAGGTATTGGAGATACCGTCCTGTGCATCGTTGAAAGGTAATTTTGCAACGGAAGCAAGAGAGGAAACAGCACCGTTCTTGTCACGTCCGTGCATTGGGTTAGCACCAGGAGCAAATGGCTGACCAGCCTTACGTCCGTCTGGTGTTGAACCTGTAGCCTTACCATAAACTACGTTAGAAGTAATGGTTAAGATAGATGTTGTAGGAACACCATTTCTGTAAGTGTGATGTCTTCTGATCATAGTCATGAACTTGGAAACTAATTCAGCTGCAATAGCATCTACACGGTCATCATCATTACCGTAGGTAGGGAATTCGCCGTTAATTTCGAAGTCAACGATAATGCCGGCTTCATCTCTGATAGCCTTAACTTCTGCATACTTAATAGCAGATAAGGAGTCAGCTACTACAGAAAGACCTGCAACACCTGTTGCGAAGTAACGCTTAACATCTCTGTCATGAAGAGCCATCTGTGCTCTTTCGTAGCAGTACTTGTCATGCATATAGTGGATGATATTCAGAGTATTTACATATACGTCTGCTAACCATTCCATCATGTCTACATAAAGCTCCATAACCTTGTCATATTCTAATACATCGCCAACGTATGGACGGTACTTAGGACCAACCTGCTTGCGGGTCTTCTCGTCAATACCGCCGTTTAAAGCGTATAATAAGCACTTAGCTAAGTTAGCACGAGCGCCGAAGAACTGCATTTCCTTACCAACTCTCATGGAAGATACACAGCAAGCGATAGCATAGTCATCACCGTGAGTAACTCTCATTAAGTCGTCGTTCTCGTACTGGATAGAAGATGATAAAATAGACATCTTAGCACAGTAACGCTTGAAGTTGTCAGGTAACTTAGTAGACCAGAGAACTGTTAAGTTTGGTTCCGGGCTTGGGCCTAAGTTAGAAAGTGTGTGTAAATAACGGAAGCTCATCTTTGTTACTAAGTGACGGCCGTCAATACCAACACCTGCTAAAGATTCAGTTACCCATACAGGGTCACCGGAGAATAATGCATTGTACTCTGGTGTACGAGCGAATTTAACAAGACGTAACTTCATAATGAAGTGGTCAACAAATTCCTGAATCTGCTCTTCTGTAAATGTGCCGTTCTTTAAGTCTCTTTCAGCGTAGATGTCGATGAAAGTAGAAGTACGGCCAAGGGACATAGCAGCACCGTTCTGTTCCTTAACAGCTGCTAAATAACCGAAGTAAGTTGCCTGAATAGCTTCCTTAACGTTAGTAGCAGGCTTAGAAATATCACAGCCGTAAGAAGCTGCCATTTCCTTCATCATCTTTAATGCGATGATCTGCTCGGAAATCTCTTCACGCAGGCGGATAACTTCATCAGTCATAACACGACCGGTAGAATCCTTCTGAGCTAACTTGTCCTCGATCAGTCTGTCAATACCGTATAATGCAACACGTCTGTAGTCACCGATGATACGACCACGGCCGTAAGCATCAGGAAGACCTGTAATAACGTGAGAAGAACGGCAAGCTCTCATTTCCTGATTGTAAGCATCGAATACACCTGCATTGTGCGTCTTTCTGTGAGTTGTGAAGAACTCGCTGATTTCAGGGTCTACTGTGTAGCCGTTGTCAGAGCAAGCCTTTTCTGCCATACGGATACCGCCGTAAGGCTGTAAAGAACGCTTGAAAGGTTTGTCAGTCTGGAAACCTACGATAGTTTCTTTGTCTTTGTTTAAATAGCCTGGGCCGTGGGATGTGATAGTGGAAACTACCTTGGTATCCATATCAAGTACACCACCTGCTTCACGTTCCTGCTTCATTAAGTCAAGAACCTGATCCCATAAATCTGTTGTGTTCTGTGTAGGGCCTGCTAAAAAGGCATCATCTCCTTCATATGGAGTGTAGTTTTTCTGAATGAAATCACGTACGTTGATTTCGTTCTCCCATTTGCCGCCTACAAAATCTGTCCATTCTGGTCTCATTTGAAAAGCCTCCTGTTAAATGAAAATAATTTGGTTAATATAGTAATTGGAATTTTGTTATTTCCTATGCCTTTATTATATGATTGACAAGGTTCTTAGTCAAGCGTGTAGAGTGTACTTTTTTCTATACAAACATATAAAAAGACCTATAATTTTAGTAAATGTGCTCAATAAAATACGCAATGTATACTTGCATGATTTACGGGAAAGTATTATACTAGATAAGTAAAAAAAATTTAGGAGGAAGCATTATGGCAAAGATTACAAAGGACATGACCATCGGACAGGCACTTCAGGTGAATCAGAATATTATTCCGGTATTGTTCGAAATCGGTATGCACTGCCTTGGCTGCCCGTCTGCGCAGATGGAGACTTTAGAGGAAGCAGCTATGGTACATGGCATTGATGTTGATGTATTAATGGAAAAAATTGCTGCAGTAGAAGAAGCATAAGTCTATACCATATAAAGAGCCTTGCTGACAGCCGGGTGTGTGACGCTGCCAAACAGGTTCTTTTTATTTTTGATTAAGCATATAATATTTTATGCAGGAATAAAATTGTGAGATCATATTTCAGGCGGCGATACAAATTAGAAATGCGATGGAAGTGAGGAACAGTTATTTTATGAAAAAGAAATATTGGATTATTATTTTAGCTGTTCTGGCAGCTTCCGTGGCCTGGAATGTGTATTGGAACAGCGATATTGTGGTTCGTACATATAAACACAGTAATGCAGATGTGCCGGCTGCTTTTGACGGGTATCGCATTGTGCAGCTGACGGACATTCATTCGGTGCGAAATGAAAAGCAGGGACAGCTGATTTACGAAAAGACCCTGGGACAGGCACCGGATGTGATCTGTATTACCGGTGACCTGGTGGATTCCAGATATTATGCGTCCCATGGTGTGGAAGGAGAAGCCCTGACACTGGAATTGGTGGCAAAGCTTGTGCAGCTTGCACCGGTGTATTTTGTTTACGGTAATCACGAGATGATTTTACTGGATGACCCGGAGCATAATGCGTTCAAGGTGGGCTTAGAGGAGCTTGGCGTACAGATTATCAATAATGATACGGTGAGAATCACAGCAGAGGACAGCGGCGAAGAGCTGGTCATTGGTGGCATTCAGGATCCATCCACACTTTATAAGGATCATCAATTTGCATACCTGAGCAATAATGGCGAGCGTATGGAAGCTATGCTGGATGTGGTGACAGAGGGCATTGGCAATGAGGAGTTTATGCTGCTATTGTCCCACAGACCGGAGTATCTGGAGATGTATGACCAGTATCCTGTGGATTTGTGTCTGGCCGGGCATGCCCACGGCGGGCAGTTCCGACTGCCGTTTATTGGGGGTATTTATGCGCCGGGCCAGGGATTTTTTCCGGAATACACCACAGGCTTATATGCAACAGATGACCTGGAAATGTATGTAGGTACCGGCATTGGTAATTCTGTGATTCCGGTACGTGTGTTTAACCCGCCGGAGATTATTACGGTGGTATTGGAATGCGGTGATTAAGGTGGATGAAGAAGCATTAAGCACCGCATTTGTGTTTTTGTGAAAAGTAATATGGCTTGCAATTTAGTGAATTACGATTTCACGCCTTCCACCCGTAAGAAATCATTACCGATTGTTTAACCATGTGTAGTAGCTGGTTGTGTATTTTTTGCTTGAATTTCAGATGATAGTGCGTTTGTCAGAATTTCAGATTACAGCAGTTCATTGTATGGCAATGGAGGTCGGTAAGGACAGCCTCTCCGGAAGCAACAATTTGAATTTGCGGTTTGCTGCCGATGTGGTCAAAGCAACGGGTAGCGCAAACCGAGCCGTCACCGAAGAATAATTCTGCAACTGTTCTGTCTACAAGCAGTCGTAGTCTGGAGCCGCAGCTTTGCATATCACAAGAATAATGTTCGCCGTTGATGGTAAAACCATCAGGTGCAATGCACAAAGAAAGCTGTTCTGAAATGGTTAGGCCTATTTCGCCTTGCAAATCGTATTGATATTCTAAAAGGATATCCAGCATATCACTTGGAGCAGAAAAGTTAATTTCTGTCCGTCTTTCCCCGGCAAAGGAACAGATACATGTATCATGCAGGTTGTCGAGCTCTACAATAGGCTGCTGAGTCAGCTGAAAAGAAGGATTAAGCCCAACTGTACGTGGAATGCCCATGCAGCCGTTCCACAAGTCCCAACTTTTGAAACCGCTAATCCAACCGCAAAGTACCGTACGAGCTTCCTCTGTATAGAGGCAGGTGGCATAAAAACCACGGTCCACAGGATTATCCTGGGAATGATAGCCATAACTTAGTATACCATGGGTGGCAGGAGTAAAGCGTAGGGAGGAAATGTCAAAATGGCCTACGAAGTATTCGATGGTATCATAAGGGCTGTAGATTAATACCCACTTGTCGCCTATTGGGAAAAAATTGACTACTTCGCCGTTATTGTCAAAAAGGATTCCGCGATAATCCCAATGAAGCATACTATCGTCTGCTGCCTCATAGATTGGAAGCAAATTCTTTCCTTCCGGAGTAACACATTTGCTCATAACCATGAAAGTTCTGCCCTCGGCGGAAAAACATAAGGATCGCTCCAACCGCCCTGAAAAGCAGGGCCGCCATGTTTTTCCAATGTTAAGAAAGGAGGGTCTCCGCAAATGCGAGTAAATTCGATTAAATTTTCATCGCCGTAGGCGGCATGATGCGTGCGCAGCAAGGGGTGAGCCTTGGGTACACGTGTATAGAGCATTACGGGATTGCCTGAGCCATCAAGGCAAATGCATCCATCGTTCAAACGAAGCTCCTCATCAGTGGGGAGAATCGGTGGCGGAAGCAGTTCCCAATCGATAAGATTTTGGGATCGCGAATGGAAAAATACGGTATCTTCTTGAAAATCTCCTGGTTTGGGGCAAACATGATACATGATGTGATAGTAATCATTGTGTTTGATTGCACCCCAGAAGTCAATGGTAAAATGTGCGGGTGCAGTGAGATGAAAACCGGGATGGCCGGCATCTGCAAAGGCAGCAGGCATATCAGCAAGTATTTCCTGGAAAATAGAGGCGTTTTTTTCATTCATGGTGCTACTCCTTTTGACAAAATAGTGTCCCCTTTCGTTTGTTATACCATAATTAAAATACTTGTGCAATATTAAACAGTGATAAAAAATATCCCCCAAAAAAATGCCAAGGAGTAGCAAAAAACAATACGGAGAAAATAAAATGCCCCTGTTTTGAAGAACAGGGGACATCGTGAAAAACAGAATGGTTTATTTGTACATATGACAAATCAAAACGATGCGTTGCCGCACATGACATGACTTTTATAATTCCGCCAAGGTCTGCAAAGCAGTATCCTTGATAATTGGAGCAAAGTGCTCCTCCAAAAAGTGTTCTGTGGCAGGCAGAGATTTGTGCATATTGCCATACTCGGACACCATGTTGCAAAACCGGTTGTATTCCTCGCGGGTGTGAGTGCCCTTGGTCACAATTAAGATATAAGTGCCGTAAGCTTCATCCTTGTACAGGGAATTGGCACCGTGATAGGAAGCACCCGTCAGCTGCGCCAGCTTGCTTACATGGGCCAGGCAGGAGAAGACAAACATACGGGTCAGGTATTCATCGTCTGTATCTTCCGGGGATTCCTCTGCGCTCTTTTTGGCACCTGCTGTAACAATATCTGCAAAATCCTTATTGGCAGCCTGCGGCATAACGGAATCCTGGATTTTCTTAAATAAATCCAGAACCTCTGCGGCACCGTTTAAATCCTGAATCATATCGTCCAAAGCGGAATCCTCTTCCCGGATACCCGGTGCAAAATTGGAAAACTTGGTGTCTAATTCCTCCGGATCGTCTACCTTGGTAATAATCAATACCACATGTTCACTATATGGAATGGCCTCAATCATCAGTGGAATGTCCTCTGCATAAAAGTCCAGTTCCTTCTGCGCCTGACGCATCATATCTCTGAAAAGATTCTTGGTCTTCTCAGAGCCGTAGGCCAATTCGCTGAGCTTAATGGCACGCTGGGCCAAATCGCTTTTGGTTAAAATACAACGTATTTGATTATCGTTAATTTTTTCTATCTTCAAGAAATCACTTCCTTTTTATAATGGATTTTTATTAATCTTATACTGCTTTTAAAAATTCGTCAATAGCTGTCGCATTTTGTTTTGCGAATTTTATAAAAGCTTAATAAATTTCAAGAATGTTGGGGTTGATTATAGCCGTAGCCCCGTGCTATCATATAAGCAGAAGAAAATTTTTCCGGCAATCCGCAAAGGAAGGGAGGCCAGCATTTTATTTCTATTTATATTCTAGTGTCAATGTTACACAGCAATTCTTACCTTCAGCAGTGCGCAATATACGGCAGCGAATTTGGTATCAGATGCAGCAGGCTGACAGGTTCTTGTTCTCATATGTATCTTATGGAATTGTCATGAAAGCTATGTGCTTGATTTCGGATATTAAAATTTACCAACTAACTATATAACGAATATTCTCTAAAAAAAGACTACAAAATAGTCTTATCTGTTTTTATTATTTTATGCAGGTCGGGAGCTAACATTTCTTCTTTTTCTACGACGAAATAATCGTAGCAGTAACATGTAAATGAAAAATGTCGTAAACAGTCCGTTTTGGATATATCACAGTCTTATTGTAGGTTTATTGTCTTCTTGTTTTAAAATTTAACGGGACAGCCTCTTGTGAATAACAGAAGGCGATAATTCTTAACATTTTATTACAAACTACAATGTTTATCGACATTGTGACATTTTTTTGATATAATCAGGGTGATAAAGGAGGAGGGACGCTATGAAGAAGTTTATAACAGTATTACTTACCGCTATCGCCCTGATTGTATTAGCAGGCGGTGTCTTTGTGGGAGTGAAGCTATATGACAAATATTCTGAGGGAGACACCAGAGCAGATTTATATGATTATTTTGAGCTGGGTTCTTCTGAGAAGGGTGCCATTATGTTTGACGGCACGATTTTAGAGGAGAACTGCCGCATTTTAAATGATGTGTGTTATTTGGATATTGATACGGTGCAGCAGTATTTGCACAACCGTTTTTATTATACAGAGGTGAGCAGGGAGATTCGATATACGGATGCCACTACAGTGGTTGTTGCACCATTGGATGGAGGAAGCTGGAGCAGCACCACAGCCGGGGCGACGGAGAGCTTTGAAGAGCCGTATACGATTGCCTTAGCCATTGACGATACCTGCTATATTGCACTGGATTTTGTGGAGAAGTTTGTGCCGGTGACTCACGAGATTTACAGAGAGCCGGACAGAGTGGTGATGGAGTCCATGGAGCTTTGCAAGGAAGTGGTTACGGTGAAAAAGGACACGGTAGTTCGCTGGCTGGCCGGTGTGAAGAGCGATATTCTCACGGATGTGGCTAAGGGTGACGAAGTGATGATATTGGACGCAGAAGGCGTAGAGGACTGGACCAAGGTTGCTACTGCGGATGGCTTTGTGGGCTATATCAAAAACAGCAGGCTGGGCGAAAAATCCATGGTAACCGGTGCGAGTACGTTAGCATATGTGGAACCGGATTATGTGTCCACTCAGTTAGATGAGAAGGTACGCATGGGCTTCCATGCAGTGTACAATATGACAGCCAATGGCAATCTGGAGAGTGTGCTGGAAACTGCTTACAATATCAATGTGATTTCTCCGACCTGGTTTTCACTGAGCGACGATGCGGGTAATTTTACCAGCATTGCATCCAAGGATTATGTGGATAAAGCGCATGCACGGGGCATTCAGGTGTGGGCACTTATTGAAGATATTACGAATAGAGATGAAGTGGATACCTATCGGGTTTTGGCAGACAGTAATTCCCGTACCCATTTGATTAATGGTCTGATGAATGCTGCCATAGAGTATGATTTTGATGGTATTAATATTGACTTTGAAGGTATCCGGAAGGATGAAGGACCGCATTTTGTGCAGTTTTTGCGGGAGCTTTCTATCCTTTGCCGGGAGAATGATATCATTTTATCTGTGGACAATTATCCGCCGAATTCAGGGAATTCCTACTATGATTATGAGGAGCAGGGTATTGTTGTAGACTATGTGATCCTGATGGGCTATGACGAACATTGGGGCCGCAGCGGTGACCCGGGCAGCACCTCCAGTCAGCCGTTTGTAGAGCAATCTCTGGACAATTTAATGGACATGGTAGATGCGGACAAGATTATTAATGCGCTGCCGTTTTACACCAGACTGTGGAAGAGTGCAGGCGAGACGGTGACGGATCAGGCCATTTTTATGAAGTCTATTGACCAGTATGTCAGTGATTTGGGTATGATGATTGATTTCGATTATGAGACCGGTCAGAAGTATGCCAGCGTAGAGAAGGATGGTGCTCTTTATCAGATGTGGATTGAGGACTATGCTTCCATGGAGAATAAGCTGATTGCCGTGCAGGAACGTGACCTGGCCGGAGTGGCAGCTTGGCGCCTGGGCTATGAAGAGCAGGCGGTTTGGGAATTGATTGGAAGTTATGTGAAGTGATGAGGTGAAAGCGATATGCCGGAAAGGGGTGTATCGCTTTTGTTAAATTAAGTAAAATAATTATTTATGACAAAATGTAATTACAATGTATTGACGAGAAGAAGGGGGAGTATTATAGTAGGTGTAAGAGATGATATGAACAGTTTTGGACAAAAACAATCAGGAGGAACAAAATGGCAAGAAATTTAAGTGTAGCAATGGCACCTAAGGATACAACCTTTCAGGTAAGAATCAATTCTGAAATAAAAAAGACGGTGGAAGAAATCTACGCAAGAACCGGAATGACACTGACGGATGCTTTCAATACTTTTATTCAGCAGTCTATCAATGTGGAGGGCCTTCCGTTTTTGGTTACCCAAAACAGCAAGGAAGCGCTCAAGGAGCAGGCCCTGGCAAAGCTTATGCTGGATTTGAAGAAGTCTGAAGAACGTGCTGAACGGGAAGGCTGGATTGATGCGGAGGATTTGGAAAGAGAATTGGGGGTATTGGATTGAAGCAAATTAAATATACTCCTGATGCTGCAGACAAGTTGCGTGCAATTAATAGAGGTATTTTGTTACAGTACGGAAGTCAAAAAGCGAAAATAATTATGGGGAAGCTTACCGGAACAATCAGAGGTTTGACGGACAATGAAGAAATTGGTTCATCTGTGGAAGAGATGTTTGGTGTGCCTTGTGACTATCGTTATTTGTTTGTGGCAAGAAATTACGTGTTTTATAGGGCAGAAGAGGATTGTATCAGAATCATTAATATTTACCATGAGCGAGAAGACTTTATGTGGCTTTTGTTTGGAATTGATACTACACCGCAGGAGACCATTGATTATTGGGATGAAGATTAAGAGAAAAACAAATGATCAGAGCATAGGGACTTTATTCAGACCACATATAATAGAACAAGGGCAAGAGCACGGAACATACCGTCCTTTTTGAGCGTGCCAAGGCGGGCGTTTACGTCCTTACATACTTAAAATTTCCATAAGTCTCATTCACAACCTCATAAAACGAAAAGGT
Source organism: Lachnospiraceae bacterium (assembly GCA_017461685.1). GTDB lineage: Bacteria > Bacillota > Clostridia > Lachnospirales > Lachnospiraceae > RGIG6307. Next base: position 7,030 of record JAFTXF010000108.1, on the reverse strand, counting down.
TTCATCATATCTATCAATGATTTTCTTAAAATCAGTCAGCTGGTGCTTGTTTACAACGCACAGCAAAACAGACTTCGATGTGCCTGTATACGCGCCCCGGGCTTCTAATCTTGTGGCGCCATGTCTTAAAATATTCGTGATTTCCAGGCAAATTTCATCAGGGTGCGTGGTAATTATCGTAAACTTATACGCGGTTTTGGCACCCTTGATAATCTGATTTCCCACAAAATTTGAAACAAAACAGTACGTGATACAAAGGGCCACAGGCTTGTAGTTCAGTACACCCGCATCAGAATACACAAAAAGTGAAATACATGCGATAACGGCATTCAAAACAAAGGTCACCATAAAGAAATTGGCGCCGGGGTTTCTTTTATTGATGTACTTGGAAATCAGGTCCATGCCTCCGGTGGATGCGCTGTTTTTCAGGCACACACCACTTACGAAACCGGTAATGACGCCGCTGATAATGGCAGGGAAAATGGTATCATGTCCTTCGGCGTTATATTGCAGAAAATCCAGTTCAAGTCCCTGCAGGAACAGATAAGAAAAGGAATAAACTAACGTAAATACAAGGGTTTTTACGGAATATTCTTTTTCCACAAAAAAGTATGCCAGAGCACAAAGGGGCAGGTTGATAAGAAGGGACATATAGCTGATACTAAAACCTGTTTTGTACTGTACCATGGTGGCAATACCGTTAAGGCCTGCAGGCGCAAAGTGATTTTCTACAATAAAAATATGATAGTTGACTGCCAGTAGAAGAGCCAACAGGATAACTACGGTATAGGAAAGCATGTTGCTGAAAAGTCTTGAAAATTTACGGTTCATTTGTAATACCTCTTGCGTTATCTGCATTTACAGGAATAGTATAATGTGTTAAAGTGGATTTGAAAAACGAATGTTTTTAATATACATTATCAAAAATTTTGATGATAGGAGAATTGCAATGGATATCCGCAATATACACACTTTTATTCGTGTGGCAGAGTTAAAAAGCTTTACAAAGGCAGCAGAAGAATTAAATTATGTGCAGTCCACAGTCACCATGCAGATTCAGCAGTTGGAAAAGGAACTGGGCTATCCGTTGTTTGACCGTATCGGGAAGAAGGTTTCTTTGACAAATCTGGGCACAGAATTTGTTACCTACGCCTATGAGATTTTACATGCTGTGGAAAAAGCGGAAATGCTTGGGAAAGACACCGACAATATGCATGGCGTGCTGCGGCTGGGTGTTTCCGAATCGATTCTATTTGGTGCTATGATGGAGCTTTTGCCTGCCTTTAAAGCAAAATACAAAAATCTGGACTTGCGTATCAAAACAGGACATACCACGGAATTGCTGGAGCAGTTAAAATTAAATCAGCTGGATATGTTGTATCTTTCTGCAAATTTAAATACCGAGCTGGATCTTCGATGCTATTATGTGCACCCGGAGTATATGGTATTCCTAAGCGGTCCGGAGCACGTCATGGCCCGAAAGCAAAGGATTTCCTTAGAAGAACTGATGAAGCATGATTTTCTGGTAACGGAAAGGGAGGGTATTTGCTATGGAAGGCTCAGGGAATTGACAGCCCGCTATAACGCGGAACTCAGCGATTCTGTAGAAATTGATAATATATTTGTCATTGCCGAATTGGTGGAAAAGGGGGTGGGGCTTGCCTTTTTGCCGGAGTATGCGGTGCAGAAGCGGCTGGAGGAAGGCACCATGGTGAAGCTGGACGTGGATATTCCGCCTCAGATATATTACAGCCAGGTCCTTTGCCACAAAAGCCGTTGGATGTCACCTTTTATGGCAGGACTGATTGATATGATTAAGGAAGCGCGGCCTGCCGGGACTCAGGAAATACAGCAGGATTAGCCCATTCAATGTGACTCCTTTACAGGCTGCCGTGTTTGACGGCTTAAGAATTCTGATTCAGATGTTTCAGAATGCCCAGATGCAGCACCCAAGCCACCTGGTCCTGATAGCTTTCGGACTTGAGCAGCGCCGCTTCACCGGGATTACTTAAAAAGCCGCATTCCACGATAACGATAGGGCATGTGGTCTTTTTCAGCAGGTAGTAGCTGTCGTTGGCCTTGGCCTGCCTGTGATTATCAGGGTCTAAGTCGGAAACCAGTGCACTCTGCAGAGTTTCTGCCAGAGTTTTGCTGGCAGCACTGGTGGTATAATAAAATACCTGGGCTCCGTGAATGGAGCTGTCAGAATAGCTGTTTTGGTGAATACTGACTGCCAGGTCGGCATCGCTTTCCTCCATTAAGGCAACGCGGTTTTTCATGTCCTGTACTTTTTTGTTGGAGGCATCCGGGTCGTAAAGACCGTCATCGGTAGTGCGAGTCATAATCGCTGTAATATCGGCTGCCTCCAGATATTGTTGCAGCTTCAGGGCGATTGCCAGATTAATGTCTTTTTCATAGGTGCCGTCTGCGGCTATTTTACCCGGGTCATTGCCTCCGTGACCGCTGTCGATGACGACGGTGACATCTTTTTTTTCAGCCATTTTGCCGGATACGTATAAAGCGGCTTCTCTGGATAGGAGGACCATGGAGCACAGAAGTAAAAGGGACATCATTGTAACCATCCATTTGTGTGCTTTTTCCTGATTCATTCTGTGCTCCAAGTAACAAGTGATTACTATACTTTATGTGGAAATAATAAGAATTAGTACAGAAAGAAAATTTATCCTGTTGCTTTTTTTTTCATATGAGGATAAAATATAATAGAAGAACTATGAAAAGATGCAGGGTATGAATGAACGGAGGAGACATCTATGCAGACCGAAGTTGTTTTTATGGATGAAGCGCATATAGATGAAGCAGTGCTGGCAGAGGCAGGCAGATGGATAAAGCAGGGTGAGCTGGTAGCATTTCCTACGGAGACGGTGTACGGTCTGGGAGGGGATGCACTTCGGGCAGATTCTTCCCGAAAGATTTATGCCGCCAAGAATAGACCCGGCGATAATCCGCTGATTATACATATCGCCAAGTGGGAGGATATTTATCATATTTGCCGTGACATTCCGGAGACTGCCGGGAAGCTGGCAGAGGCTTTCTGGCCGGGACCGCTGACCATGATTCTGAAAAAGCAGGACATTGTGCCGTTAGAGACTACGGGCGGTATGGAAACAGTGGCAGTAAGGCTTCCGGGACATGCTGTAGCGAGAGCCTTCATAGAGGCTGCCGGCGGATACGTGGCAGCACCCAGTGCCAATGTGTCAGGCAGACCGAGCCCTACCCTGGCGAAATATGTGCTGGAAGATATGGAAGGGAAAATTCCCCTGATTATAGACGGCGGTCCGGTGGGAATCGGTGTAGAGTCCACGATTGTGGATTTGACGGAAGAGGTACCTATGATATTAAGACCGGGCTTTATTACCAGAGAGATGTTAGAAAGCGTGGTTGGCCGGGTGGCGGAAGACAGAACCATGACAGAGGTTTTAAAGGATGTGGCTCCTAAGGCGCCGGGCATGAAATACAGACACTATGCGCCGAAGGGCAATCTGACCATTGTGACAGGTCCCGGGGAGCGGGTTGTGGATTATATTAACAGCGCCTGCAGAGAAGCGGCAGCCCGAGGCAAACGGACCGGGGTATTGTGTACCGTAGAGACCATGGCACAGTACCGGGCCGATTCGGTAAAATGCGTAGGCACCAGGGCGGATGAAAGTACGGTGGCCCAAGGCTTGTACCAGATGCTCAGAGAATGCGATGATGAGGGATTAGAGGTGCTTTTTGCAGAGAGTTTCCCGACAGAAGGGATAGGACAGGCTATTATGAACAGGCTGCTGAAAGCGGCAGGACATCAGGTAATACAATTATAAACCAATCACCGAAAGCAGCAGGACATCAGGTAATACAATGATAAACAAACTGCCGAAAGCAGCAGGACATCAAATCATACAATGATAAACGATTTTCAAAAATAAGGGAGGATTTAGACATGATAGCAATTGGTTCAGATCACGGCGGATTTACGTTAAAGGAAGAGGTTTCCAAGTATTTACAGGCAAAGGGATATGAAGTGAAGGATGTAGGCTGTTATGATTTAAGCAGCGTAGATTATCCGGCTTACGGACATGCAGTAGGAAAGGCAGTGGCAAGCGGCGAGTGTGAATTCGGCATTGTTATTTGTACCACAGGCATCGGCATTTCCATTGCTGCCAATAAGGTGAAGGGTGTGCGTTGTGCACTTTGCTCCGAACCGTACTCTGCACGTATGACAAGAGAACACAATAATGCCAACGTACTTGCAATGGGCGGCGGCCTTATCGGCACCAATATGGCGTTCCAGATTGTGGATACTTTCTTAAATACAGAATTCTCTGTAGAAGAAAAGCATCATAGACGTGTGAATTTATTAGAGGAAGTTTAAAAAAATGGCAAAAACAGTAATCATGGACCACCCGTTGGTACAGCACAAGATTAACTTTATCAGAAGAACCGATACCGGTACAAAGGACTTCAGACAGACCATTGGCGAGATTGCCATGCTGATCTGTTATGAAGCTACCAGAGATTTGCAATTATCTGACGTGGAAATTGAGACACCTATCTGCAAGGCCACTGTGAAGGAATTAAAGGGACGCAAAATGGCCATTATTCCTATTTTACGCGCAGGTCTGGGTATGGTAGACGGTATTTTAAATATGGTACCGGCAGCAAAGGTTGGTCATATCGGTCTTTACAGAGATCCGGAGACATTAAAGCCGGTAGAGTATTATTGCAAGCTTCCTGCAGACTGTGCAGAAAGGGATGTATTTGTGGTAGACCCTATGCTTGCTACAGGCGGTTCAGCCATTGCAGCTATCCAGATGTTAAAGGATAAGGGCTGCAGAAATATCCGCTTTATGTGTATTATTGCGGCACCGGAGGGCGTACGGGCTATGCAAGAGGCTCATCCGGACGTGGAGATGTTTATCGGTGCTTTGGATGAGAAATTAAACGACCACGGCTACATCGTACCGGGGTTGGGAGATGCAGGAGATAGAATTTTTGGTACGAAATAAATTATCTAAGTTTTACAAGCTGCTTTCTGTGGCACTTATCATTTCCACTGTATGCGGAGGAGGTATGCATTTATATGCTTCTTCTACGAGGCAGGAGCTGGAGGAAGCCCAGGAGGCGGCCAATCGCGTGCAAGAGGAGATTGAGCAGGGCAAGGAAGCTTTGGAGAATCTGGAAGGACAAAAACAGGAGATTTCAGCACAGCTGAACAGATATAATACCCAGCTGACAGAAGCGGTAAATGCCCTGAATGAGACAGATTATGCCATTACTGCGAAGGAATCAGAGATAGAGCAGAAGTTAAAAGAATTGGCTACTGCACAGGAAATCGAAGAGAAACAGTATAATGACTTGATGATACACTTGCAGTTTATGTATGAAAGCGGTGTGACACAGTCGTATTTGAATCTGTTATCAGAGGTTACCAGTCTGACGGACTTTTTGAATTTGTCAGAGTATGTGGAGCAGATTTCTGCTTATGATACCGATATGCTGGAGCAGTATCAGGCTATCAGGGCGTATATCGAAGAAGAAGAGGCGGTTCTTGAGAGCGAGCGGGAGGAACTGGAGGTTTTACGTGCAGAGCAGGAAGAAAACCGTAAATATGTGAATTCTCTCGTGAATCAGACACAGTCTGCACTTAGCAGCAAAGAAGGGGAGATTACGCGACAGGAAAATGAGGTAACTGCCCAGGAGGAAGAACTGGCAACCATAAAGGATAATATCAAAGAACTTCAGCAAAAGCTGGCAGAGGAGCTGGCTATGTCTCAGGCTGCCGCTAATGCAGAGTGGCGTGATGTTTCTCAGGTAACCTTTACCGAGGAAGATGTTACCATGCTTGCCAATCTGATTTACTGCGAAGCCCGGGGAGAAAGCTATGAGGGTAAGCTGGCAGTAGGCTCTGTTGTAGTGAACCGCATCCTGAGCAGCAAATATCCGGATACGATGGCCGGGGTGATTTACCAGAAGAGTCAGTTTGCGCCGGTTACTTCTACCAAAAACAGCTTTGTGGAAGCCCTTGCGTATGACAAGGCGGCCAATTCTCAAGGCTGTTATGAGGCGGCCAGAGAGGCTATCTCCGGTATTACCAATGTGGATAACTGTGTATATTTCCAGACACTTGCTTATTTGGAGAGAGTAGAGCGTCTGCATGTGGTGCGGTACGCTATCGGTAATCACGGTTTTTATTAGAGGATTTTTTAGTGAAGAAATTAATTTGTTTTATAGGTGTCTGGGTACTGGGGCTGAGCCTTTTTGCGGGCTGCGGCGCAGTGCAGACACCCGCGGAACAAGGGAATGGTGCAGACAAGATAGAGATTGTCTGCACTACTTTTCCGCAGTATGATTGGATCAGGAATCTGCTCGGGGAAGCAGAGGAATATTGTGAAGTCACATTACTGGTGCAAAACAGTGCTGATATTCACAATTATCAGCCAAGTGCCCGGGACATGATTGCCATAAAGGAAGCAGATTTATTTGTTTATGTGGGCGGTGAGTCTGATGTCTGGGTGCCTGATATGATGCATTCTGACACGGACTTGAAGGAGCGCTCCGTAAGTTTGATAGAGGTATTGGGTGATGAAGTGCTGACGCAGGAAATGGTGCAGGCATTAGAACATGACCATTCTCACGACCACGACCATGCTCATGAGGAGACACTTGCGGATGAGCATGTGTGGCTTTCGCTGGAAAAGGCTGAGATTTTGTGCCGGTACCTTTCCGATAGGCTGACAGCAATTGCGCCGGAGCATGAAAAGGTAATTTCTGACAATACCGCACAGTATATTGGCAAGCTCCATGCCCTGAATGAGGAATATAAAGTGATGGTGGAGCAAAGCGCAGGCAATCCGCTGGTTTTCGGCGACAGATTTCCTTTTTGTTATTTAGCAGAGGATTATGATTTAGAATATTACGCTGCCTATACCGGCTGCAATGCAGAGGTTGAGGTGGGCTTTGATACCATTATTGCACTGGCTGACAAGATAGACACCCTGCAGGTACCGTACGTGCTGGTAATCGACGGCTC
>JAFTXF010000107.1 GCA_017461685.1 Lachnospiraceae bacterium | reverse complement strand
TTTATGAGCTGTTGGGTAATTATGACTTTCGGATTATTTTAATCGGTATAGTTTGCGGAGCCTTTTATGCTTATTTGGGCAAAAAAGATTATGCGTCAAAAAATTCCCACCCGGTGTTAGCTTGTCTGTTTTCGGCATTTTTGATGATAGGTAACAGTTATTATGAAAACGGCAGCTGGGGGTAGTGTTTTGGCAGTATGGTTAATTTCCTGAAGTTTGCCGGAGCCTTTGCAGGTTACAGCTTTTTGCTGCATGGGTTAATGCAGTGGCTAGGTGATTTTTTGGATAAGGGGCGCTTTGTATCAGAGAAGCCTCATTTTTTGAGTAAAAGAGCATTTTTAAAGGCATTTCTTATTCTGATTGTTGCATATATGCCGTTTTTACTTTTGAGCTACCCGGGTAATTTGTGCTGGGATGCCATCGGGCAGATTGAGCAGGTGATTTTTGAGACCGGCTACAGCAGTCACCACCCGCTGGTACATACGCTGATTCTGGGCGGAATAGTACAATTGGGACAGATACTGTTTCATTCTTATGAAATCGGTGTCTTTATGTATATGCTCCTGCAGCTGGCAGTTTTTGCAGCTGCTTTGGCAGCAACAGTCTGGTTATTGGCAAAGAGGGGAGTAAACGGCACAGTATTAAAATGTCTGCTGGGATTATATGCTATCGCACCGATATATTCCAATATGGCTTCTACCGTGCTAAAGGATGTGCCTTTTGTATCTTTTGTGATTGGGTATGTGATATGCTTAAGTCTGCTGATAGAAAAGCCCGACAGACTGCATCACAAGGGTTTTGTGGCTGTATTTATTTTATTGCAGCTGGGAGTGATTTTATTGAGAAATAACGGCATTTATGTAGTCTGCATAGGAGGCATTATCATAACGGCATATTTGTGGAAGGGCTACAGTATTAAGAATCGGCTGGGCAGTATCGCTGTGTTATTTGCAGTCAGTGCATTGGTTAGCAAGATTGTACTCGCTATTCTCATGCAGGTGTTAAATGCCACACCCGGCAGCACCGGGGAGATGCTTTCCATTCCTTTTCAGCAGACTGCCAGATATCTGCAGCTGTACCGCACGGAGCTGACCGCTAAAGAGCGGGAGGCAATTGAGGCTGTGCTGGGCGACGTAGATACGGTTGCGGCCAAGTATGACCCGGATATTTCCGATCCGGTCAAGGCACTTTTTGATAAAGAAGCGTCTGCCACAGAGCTGTTGGCATATTTTAAGACGTGGTTTGTCTGCTTCTTTAAGCATCCGTGTGTGTACCTGGAAGCATTCTTTCAGCACGTATACGGCTGGTTCCACCCGGGGATTACCAATGCAATCCGGTATGAAACGCAATATGATGTCATCAGCCAGGAGGGATTATTCCCACAGGCATCAAAGTTGGTACTGTTTTATTACCGTTTTGCAAACAGGTTCACGCCTTTGGGGATTTTAGAAAATGTGGGTATTTATGTATGGGGCCTCATATATATAACCGTATACAATTGGAAGAGAAAAGCGGTTTCTATGAACATGATGACTGTGCCTTTGTGGATTAGTTTGCTGATTTGTATGGCTTCTCCTTGCTTTTTCCTGCATCCGAGATATGCATTCCCGATTATGTTTACACTGCCGTTTTTGATTTGCTTTATGATGTCTTCTAAGAGGAGAGAAAATGATGCCAAATGTATTTGACAAAGAAAAATCCAAAATCGTAAAAGGACTGGCGATTTTACTGCTGTTGGTATACCATTTATTTGAAAATGCAGAGCTGGTGCAGTCTTTAAATGTAAATTACAGCCCGTTTCCGTTAGAGGGCTTTCTGACCTTTACCGGCTTTGGTAATATTTGCGTTTCTGTTTTTGTGTTCCTGACGGCTTACGGAATTTCTGCGGGACTGTTGAATACGCCGCAGATTACGGTGGGGGATGCATACAGACAGGCAGCAAGACGGTTTTTGAAATTAGTAATACAGTTTTTTATACTGTATGTAAGTGTGAATCTATTGTGGTGCGGTATCTTTGACTATGACGGTCTATACGGAATGCATAAGCAGGGCTTTCTTTATATGCTGTCTGATGCTGTAGGATTTTCCCAGTTTTTTGGTACACCGACCATGAACATGACCTGGTGGTACATGAAGGTGGCGTATATCTTGATTTTTCTGGTGCCTGCTATGGCCTTTGTAGTGCGCAAGACAGGTTATTCTATGCTGCTTATGGCGTTTTTAATGCCTTTTGCGGTATCCATGGATACAGATATACAAAGATATTTCTTTGTGGCGGCATTCGGTGTATGTGCGGTGTACGGAAAGTGGCCTGACAGGATGTTTGCCCGGAAGCTGCATCCGGTGCTGAAATGGCTTTTGGGGCTTGCAGTGTTAGTTATCAGTGTGCTGGTACGACAGAATTATGTGGTATATCATACCTACGTGGCATACGTGGATGCACCGATAGTGCTGGCAGTGCTTTACTTTGCCTGTCAGGTACTTGGCAGTATTCCGATTCTTGCCAAAATACTTAGCTTTATCGGCAGTCATTCTATGAATATTTATCTGGTGCATACTTTTTTCTATATGTCCCTGTGGAGAGATTTTATTTACAGTTTCCGTCATGCAGGACTGATTTTTATAGCATTGCTGGTGACTACGCTCTTGTATTCCGTGGTGCTGGAATTTGTGAAGAAAGTTGCTGTGAAGATTTACCGGAAGCTTCGAGAAAAGTAGAGTGCTTTTGTTTTGTGGTGCATGGAAGCCATTCACATCATCTCAGAACTACAGTGCCACTAACAGGGTGAGTGAACTGTTCCTGAAATATTTCTTAAAAAATAATAATTCGCTTGCGTTATGAAATCAAATATGCCATAATCACATTCGTTCCATATAATATACCAGGCGTTTGCGAAACTCAGTGGCCGACGGCGGAAGTGATATATATTCCGTCTCAGGGACGCTCCCGCTCCGTGAAAAGTTGCAGCGGTACTAAGCTCAGACTGCGGTTATCACCTTGCTTCGCTAAGGACCGGCGCTTTTCAAGGCCCCTCTGCCGGAATATATATCACTTCCGCCGTCGGCCACTGAGTTTCGCAAACACCTGAAATTAACATTAGGTAATTGTGAAAACATAACAACAAGTCCAACCCGAATCCCCCAAGGCCTCAGGTTGGACTAGTATACCTACAATATTACGGTCTCAGACCCATACCACCTTCTAAGGTTAAGGTCTCACCGGTCATATACTTAAAGTCAGGATGTGCAAGCTGTACGCACACACGGCCGATTTCCAGCTCCGCATCACCGAAATGACCTGCAGGAGGCATATGTACATTGGCCTTGAAAGCTTCCGGATATGCCTTTTCGAACTGCTCTAACTGAGCGGTCCATGCTAATGGACAGATAATATTGACATTAATGCCGTCCTTTGCCCACTCTGTTGCTGCTACACGAGTCAGACCGCGGATACCTTCCTTGGCTGCTGCGTAAGCACACTGTCCGTAATTACCGAATAAGCCGGCACCGGATGCAAAATTAATAACAGAACCCTTAGACTTTGCAAGGTGCGGATAGCATGCCTTCATATAATAGAAAGCTGCATACACGCCTGAATACATAGCTAAATCAAACTGCTCGGTCGTGTGATCTGCCAAAGTAACACCGGAAGCAGATGCCTGTGCATTATTGATCAATACATCGATACTGCCAAAAGTCTCAATTGCCTTATCTACCACATTCTGGACCACTGCAAGATTGTCTGCGCCTGCATTGACATCAGCCTGAATAATAAGTACCTTTATACCATACAAACGCTCCAGCTCTTCCTTCGCCTCTTCTAACTTCTTTACATTACGTCCGGTAATTACCAGGTTGGCTCCTTCTTTTGCATATGCTGTTGCAATGCCATAACCGATAGAACCGCATCTGCCGTCACTTAAAACAGCACGTCCTGCACCGGTAATAATCGCCGTTTTGCCGGTTAAAAATCCCATAATAACTCCTCCTTAAAAAAATTTGTTTCATTATACACCATTTTATCTTATTTGTCATCTGATATTTTTGCTATGTGATATTTTGCTATGGTGACATTTTTGCTATGGGACAAATATGTCCAAATTCCAAATTTCCGGTTGTCCAAGCGAATATCTCCAGACTATTTCCAGACAGTTCTCCCAAAACTGTTGCGTTGCGTGTTGTTTTTATTGTTGCTTCATCTGTCTGAGAAACAGTGCTACCGCTGCAATAAGCGCCGCCAGAGCATAACCGAGTACCCACCACAGATGCGGAAATATGTCACCAAAATTACCGGCAAGCACTGCCCGTTCCAGCTCAACTGCGTGCACAAATGGCAATCCGTAAGCGATTTTCTGAAAAGCTCCACCCACAAGCTCCAGGTCAAACCAGGTACCTGACAGCCAGGCGGAAAGATTGGTCAGCAGCGCTCCGCAAATACCGCCTACCTGCTTATCGGTAAACACACTGCCGCAGAGCAATCCCAGCGCTATAAACAATATGGATACCGGAATAATAAACAAAACGGCATAAAGGATATTTACTGTAAACGGAAGTCCTAGCATGATAGCCACCACATAGCAAATAATGCATTGCGCCACTGCAATAGGCACCATGGGCAGAGTATATCCAAAAATAAAATCCATTGGCATCAGCGGCGTTGTATACAACCGCTGCAACAGTGCACTGCCTCTGTCCTTGGCAATAATCGTTGCAGAAAACAGTGTCATAAAAGAAAGGCCGAATACGGTAATACCGGGTGTCAGATGCTGTATTTCAAAAAGGCTGACCGGTACATTTGCCTGTATAGCACTGAGTAACAGAAGCAGGACAATAGGAAATCCGAGTCCAAAACCCAAATTTAACGGGTCACGCAGGATTTCTTTTGTGTTTCGATTTGCAAATGTCAACATTCTCATTTGGCCACCCCCTTAACCACACGGATAAAAGCTTCTTCAAAATTCTCAGTTTCGGCTTTCTCCTTGATCTCGTCCGCAGAAGCGCAGAGCAACAGCCTGCCGTCTTTCATAATCGCAATGCGGTCAGATAGGGCTTCCGCTTCTTCCATATAGTGGGTGGTCAGAATGATGGTAACCTTTCCCTTCAGAGAACGGATGATGTCCCACAGCTCGCTTCGCGCCAGCACATCCAGTCCCAGTGTAGGCTCATCCAGAAAAAGTATCTGTGGTTCACTGATAAGAGCCATGGCAATACTGAGTCTGCGCTGCCAACCGCCTGAAAGTTTTCCGGCTTTCTTTTTTCTGATTTCCTCCAGCCCCAACAGCTCCGTAAGCTCTGATATTTTTTCTTTCTGCTTTGTCTTTCCAAAACCGTGAACGCCGCACATCAGCTCCAGATTTTCTCTGACAGAAAGCCCCGGTGCAACGGCAGTTTCCTGAGGCGATACCGCAATCAGGGATTTGACAGCGGCGGTGTCCTTTAAAATACTCTTTCCATGCAAAAAAGCATCACCGCTTGTAGGCGCAGTAAGACCAGACAGTATCTTTATGGTGGTTGTTTTGCCGGCACCGTTTACTCCGAGCAGCGAAAATAACTCGCCTCTTTCCACGGTAAGGCAAAGATTATCTACAGCCGTTACGTCTTTGTATTTCTTCGTAAGTGATTCGATTCTGATAGCATCCATATAGGTTACTCCTTTTCAAATTGCTTTTTCAATCCCTGATAGGAATCCGTCAGCATCCGGCTGATTAACTCCCACTCCAGGTCAAAAAATCCGGTAGCGATCATCGTTGCAATACCATGTACATAGGCCCACATTTCCAGGTGAAACAGCTTTGCGTCCATGCCTGTCAGTCCGATATTGCCCTGTACCATAGCTTCCATTTGATTGCCTGTATCGGTCTCCTCGGGAATCATTTCATTGGTTCGGTCGCGCATATACAGCAGCTTAAACAATTCCTTCTCCTCTTTGGCAAACCGGATATAAGCCATGCCGTTTGCCTTGTAAGGCGGATATACTCCGCTTGCCACCTCTCTCTTCATATACTCCTGACACAGCGCATCTGCTGCCTCCACTACTGCAAGCCGCAGTTCTTCCATCGCCGCAAAGTTCGAGAAAATAGGCTGCGTTGAACAATGCAGCACGGCAGCTATCGTTCTTGCGTTTAATGCCTGCACTCCGTTCTTTCTGACGGTATCAACAGCGGCGGTGACAATGTCTTCTTTTGTGATTTTAATCTTTGGCGGCATATGACACCTCCTTAATATATCACTTGTTATATATCATTTGTTATTTTATCACAATAAAAATGTGAAGTCAATAGACTTCACGGAAATAAACTTCACAGAAATGTGAAAACACATAACGCCACTCAAACCGGTTAGAAGCATGCGACTCTTTGACACCACCCAAATGGCGGCACAGAAACCTGTTTCCATGCCGCCATTCGTCCTTTAAATACTGATTAAACAATCTTTAAAAATGCAAGAATAG
>JAFTXF010000106.1 GCA_017461685.1 Lachnospiraceae bacterium | reverse complement strand
TTCATAGCCTTGCCGTTTAAGGTCGTTGGTATACCGGCTTCAAAGGTCATGGTAACGTACTCGCCTTCGTCAGGAGCTTTCTCAGGAGACTGGCTGAGTACTAATAAGTGGTCGTAATTTGGTTCCTGGGAAGGGAACTCTAATTCCAGACCTTCATGGCTGATGTGCCATAAGTTACGGTCACGGCTGTAGGATTTATCCGCAGAGAACGGCAAGTTGATACCGTGAGCCTTGCAGTATTCGATTTCAGCTTCACGGGAATCCATACCCCACTTGTCATCTCTCCAAGGAGCGATAATCTTTAAATCAGGAGCAAGTGCCTTGATACCTAATTCAAAACGAATCTGGTCGTTACCTTTACCGGTAGCACCGTGGCAGATAGCAACAGCGCCTTCCTTACGTGCAACTTCTACTAATCTCTTTGCAATAACCGGACGTGCCATGGAAGTACCTAATAAGTACTTGTTCTCGTAAACAGCATTAGCCTTTACACATGGCATGACGTATTCGTCGCAGAATTCATCGATTACATTCTCAATATATAACTTGGTGGCACCGCAGGACTTTGCTCTTTCTTCAAGGCCGTCTAATTCCTCACCCTGACCGCAGTCGATACAGCAGCAGATTACTTCATAGTCATAATTCTCATGTAACCAAGGAATGATAGCGGTAGTATCCAAACCGCCGGAATATGCTAAAATAACTTTTTCTTTCATGATAAAATCTCCTCATATTTTGAATAAATAATTTATCTAAAGGATACAATACACCTTTTTTGAAATAAATGCAAGTACTATTTTGTGAAAATTTGCATAAAAATACATATTTAAAGAAATGTTTATTCAAAAAGAGTGCATAAAACGTGTATAAACATAAATAAATATGCAAAATGTTGTATATAAGTATATAATATAGCTTACTTTATCAAAAACAGCGGTGCACAGAAAATTGTAGAATAATGGCAAAATTCTAATGCATATACAAAAATGTGGTGGTATAATAAAAATAAATATTAGATGCGTGAGAAAGGCAAGAAGCATGAAGTTTATTTTTTCTTATGTAAAAAAAGATATATGGCTGGTGATTTTCGCCATGACAATTAAGCTGATCGGTTCGTTGGGAGAATTATTACTTCCTTATGTGCTGCAGCATTTGATTGATGAGGTGGTTCCTACCAAAGATATTTCAAATGCAGTTTTGTGGGGATTAGCTATGATAGTCTTGGCGATTTTGGTTCGTCAGCTGAATGTAAAAGCAAATCGAAGCGCGGTGAAGGTGGCAAGGGAAAGCATTTACAGAATTCGTCGGGATTTATTCTGGAAGTCACTCAGGCTGTCCGGTAATCAGGTGGATGAATTTGGCCTGCCTTCTTTGACTTCACGAATGACTTCCGATACCTACAATGTGCAGAACTTTATCCAGAGTGTACAGGCAATGGGTGTGCGTGCACCGATTATGCTGTTCGGCGGTATTTTAATTACCATGATTATGGACCCGGGACTGGCATCCATTTTATGTATTATGGCACCGATTTTAATTGTAATTGTGGTATTTGTGTCTTTCAAGGGTATTCCGTTGTACGAGAGAGTACAGCGCAGAGTAGATGATATTGTACGTATTATGAGGGAGAATATTACAGGTATCCGCGTTGTAAAATCCCTTTCTAAGGAACCATATGAAATGAGACGTTTCGAGTCTGCCAACAGACAAATGACTTCTGACGATATGAAGGCCGGTATTGTCATGGCCCTTCCGGGACCGATTATGACCTTGTTTTTAAATGTTGGATTGACTTTGGTCGTAATTTTGGGGGCACAGCGTGTGAATGCCGGTCAGATTGAGCCGGGTGTTATTTTGGCCTTTCTTACATATTTTAACATGATTCTTATGGGTGTTATGGGCTTAAACCGTGTGTTTATGATGATGTCCAAGGCCAATGCCAGCGCCAAGAGAATCGAGGCGGTAGTTTGTGCGGAGGAGGAGCTGACACCGATTGCGGAGAGTGAAGCGGCAGTACCGGACCCGACCAGATATTCCACGGAGGATTATATTATTTTTGATCACGTGGATTTCAGTTACGAGGCCGGTATCGGCGAACATGAGGAGCGGCCTGATATGGCAGCAGGCAGCGAGGCCAAAGACGGAACAGTAAAGAGTGAAAAAGCTGCGGCATCCGGTACGGCACAGAACATAGGCTTTGAGCGTGAAAAATGCCTCTATGACATACATTTTTCTATGAAAAAAGGCGAAAGCCTGGGTATTATCGGTGCAACCGGTGCCGGTAAAACTACCATTATCAATTTGCTGATGCGTTTTTATGATGCCAGCAGCGGTCATGTTTTTATCGATGGCAAAGATGTGCGTACTTTTGACAGAGATACGCTGCACAGGATGTTTGGTGTGGTGTTCCAGAATGACGTGATTTTTGCTGACAGTCTGCAGGAAAATATTGCATTCGGACGAGAGGTATCCTTAGAGGATATCAGGATGGCGGCAGAAGATGCCATGGCCAGAGAATTTATTGAGGCTTACGAGGATACCTATGACCATAGGGCAGTCATTCACGGAGCTAATTTAAGCGGCGGTCAGAGACAGAGGACTTTGATAGCCAGAGCCTTGGTGGCAGACCCTGAGATTTTGATACTGGACGATTCCTCCAGTGCCCTGGATTACAAAACAGATGCGTCCCTCAGAAAGGCTATTCGTGAGCATCATGCAGATGCCACTACGATTATTATTGCTCAGCGCATCAGTTCTATTTTGAGTCTGGACCGTATTATGGTGTTAGATGAAGGCAGGATGATTGGCTACGGTACCCATGCGGAGCTTTTAGAAAACTGTCCGATGTACCGCGATATTTATAAGACGCAGATGGGAGAGTACGTAAATGGCTAAGAGAGATTCTGTTTTAAAGAAACCGAAGGATACGAAAGGGACTTTTCTGCGGCTTTTAAAATATGTAGCAGAGTTTAAGTGGATACTGGCCGGTGTGCTTGTGCTGTGTCTGGTCAGCAATGTGCTGGCGCTTCTCGGCCCGGATCTGGCCGGCAAAGCCATAGATGAAGCTGCTGCCGGAAAAGGAAAGGTGAATTTTGATAAAGTATACTATTACGCAATTCGTATGCTTGTATTTTATCTGGTATCCTCTGCCCTTAGTATCTCGATTAATATTATTATGATGTACATGAGCCGCCGCATTGCCAGAAAAATGCGTAAGGACGTATTTGACAAGCTGATGCGTCTGCCGGTAGGATTTTTTGATACCAATCAGGCAGGAGATATTATCAGTCGTGTTTCCTATGATATTGACGTGGTTTCCACCTGCCTGGGAACGGATATTGTGGCGATTATGACCAGTCTGGTAACGGTGGTGGGTTCCTTTGGCATGATGGTATATCTGTCGCCGTATCTGGCATTGGTTTCTTTGGTAACCATACCGGCAGCTACCATTTATACGACTAAGATGCGTAAGATTACCCAGCCGAAATTTGCCCGTCGTTCTGCCAAATACGGACAGATGAACGGCTTTGTGGAAGAGATGTTTTCCGGTCAGAAAAGCATTGTGGCCTATGCCTATGAAGAAAAGGTGGCAGAGAATTTCCGGGACATCAATAAAGAGGCGGCAGATGCTTTTTATGATGCAGCATATCACGGCATGACCATGGGACCGACGGTAGGCTTTATCAATAATGTAGGCTTAAGCTTAACAGCTATGTTCGGCTCGATTTTATTTATGTTAAATATGATTACCCTTGGCGATATTTCTTCTTTTGTATTGTACTCCAGAAAATTTTCCGGACCGATTAATGAAATTGCCAATATCATGACAGAGCTGTATTCTGCCCTTTCTGCAGCAGAGAGAGTATTTGGTCTGTTAAATGAGCCGGAAGAGGTAGCGGATTTAGAGGGAGCTAAAGAACTTACAGATGTCAGGGGCAATGTGGAGTTCCAAAATGTGGCATTTGGCTACGTAAAGGGCAAAACCATTATTCACAATCTGAATATGAAAGCGGAGGCAGGCAAACTGATTGCAATCGTTGGTCTCACCGGTGCAGGCAAGACTACGATTATCAATCTGCTGATGCGTTTTTATGACGTGGATGCGGGCCGCATACTGGTAGATGGTGCCGAAATCCGAAATTATACCAGAGAAAGTCTGCGAAAAGCCTATGTTATGGTACTGCAGGATACCTGGGTGTTTAAAGGTACTATTTATGAGAATATTGCCTACGGCAAGGAAAATGCTACTATGGAGGAAGTGGTGGCAGCGGCAAAAGCAGCTCATATTCATCCGTTTATCATGCGCCTGCCACAGGGGTATCAGACCG
>JAFTXF010000105.1 GCA_017461685.1 Lachnospiraceae bacterium | reverse complement strand
TTTTTTATAATGCAGGATATTTTTCACGCGTCGCTCTACGCCCACTTCACCAAAGGCCAGCGGACAGGCAGAAATCATTCTTTCTGAACTGCTGCAGTTAATCAAAGTCTCCAGATAAGACTTCTTACTCTCGGTTCCCATATCCTTAATGACCTGTTCATCGCAGGCAAGCTCAATATCTCCGCACAGCAATATGTAGGCAGCCCACATCACAGGATTAAACCAGTAAATCGTAAGCAGCACAAAGCCTATCGGTTTCCACCAGTGGTCCCTTCGTTTCAGATGAGCACATTCATGAGCAATTACATACGCCGCATCTTCCTCATTTATATCAGACGGCAGGAAAATACGAGGTCGCATCACGCCCAAAATAAACGGTGTAGAAATCCGGTCACAAACCCAGATGTGATTTCCGTACTTTGCCGGAAATTTACTATCCCTATCAGGTCCTTTGCAAAACCGGACACTCTCTCCTATTCTCCTGCGTAAACGCAGATAACTGATCATTCCATAGCAAGCCATTATCATAATGCCTGCAATCCAAATCACTGTAGAAACAAACACCAATCTCTGCACAGGCGTGATATTTGCAGATGCAGCAGGTGCCAGACTTTCAGAAATAATCGGATTGATGTAAGAATTTAAAGCAGAGACCCCGCTGTGTATAGTTGGTTCCTGCTCATACATAATCTCCGGTGGAACGGTTTCCGCACTGGGAATCAGGCTGAAAATGCTTTCCACCGAAAAAGGACACACCAAACGAATCCCCACCAATCCCCACATAACGCAATGTATCGCCTTTGGGGCCTTTTTTAGAATCAGGCGTAGCACCATAACCGCCAAAGCGAGCCAGCCGGCCGCAATGCTCATATTAAGGAGCTTCAAAAATACCGCTGTCATACTCATTCCTCCTCATATTTCCTGACCAGACGACGTAAATGGGCTACCTCCTGCGCTGTCAGCTTCCTCTGCTTCGTAAAAGCAGTCAGAAATGCCGGCAAAGATCCTTCAACATATCACTTTATTATTCTACACAATGCCCCTTTGCCTTTATCACATCAGCAATTTTACCGGCATAGGTATGGCAAAGTTCATCCGTTTCACTTTCTATCATAACGCGGATCACAGGTTCCGTACCGCTTTCCCGGAGCAGCGCCCTACCCTTACCATTAATCATTTTCTCCACTTCGGCTACTGCCTTTAATACATCGCAGTCGTTTATTACTGCAGCTTTTTCTTTTACCCTTACATTCACCAGATACTGTGGATAAAGCATTACCGGCTCAGCCAATGCAGAAAGCGTACTCTTTCTGTCACACATTTGTTCTGTGATCATAATAGCCGTAAGTAATCCGTCTCCGGTAGTCGCATATTTTTTCAGGATAATATGGCCGGACTGTTCACCGCCCAAGGTATAGTTATGCTCCTGCATACATTCATACACAAAACGGTCCCCTACCTTGGTCTGAACACAGTTGATTCCTGCCTTCTCTAAAGAAGCAACAAAACCGCTGTTAGACATCACCGTTGCCACCACTGTATTGTCATTTAAGCCCCCACGATCCTTTAATCGCTCAGCGAGAATGTACATAATACCGTCACCGTCAACCACCTTGCCATTTTCATCTACAGCAATACACCGGTCTGCGTCACCGTCAAAGGCAAAGCCCACATCCAGATGCTGCTCCTTTACCAGTGCGGTCAGCCTCTCGATGTGTGTAGAACCACAGTCGTTATTGACATTCAGACCGTCCGGCTGGTTACCTATCACCACCGTCTGCGCACCCAAAGCACCAAATACAGCCTTGGCAATCATCCATGAAGCTCCGTTTGCACAGTCAAGTCCGATTCTTAAGTCACGGTAAGAATGGGAAGCAATAGAAATCAGATAACCGATATACCTATTTCTGCCGGATACATAATCCACGATACAGCCAACACGTTCTCTGTGCGCCAGCGGCAAATCCTCACCGTAAATACCAAGCTCACTTAAATTACCGTCAATATAAGCTTCAATAAAAGCAGTGGTTTTGTCATCCAGCTTTTCCCCGTATCTATTGATAATCTTGATACCATTGTCGTAAAACGGATTATGGGAAGCTGTTATCATAATACCGCAGTCAAATTCATCCTGGCGAGTCACATAGGACACGCTCGGCGTAGTCGTAACATGAAGCATATACGCGTCAGCGCCGGAAGCGGTAATGCCTGCCACCACAGAATATTCCAGCATATAACTGGAACGGCGGGTATCCTTGCCGATTACGATTTTAGGTCTGTAGCCGGAAATATTACAGCCGGACAATGGAGAAGAATAATACCAGCCCAGAAATCTGCCCACTTTATATGCCTGCATAGATGTCAGATTCAGATTTGCCTCGCCTCTGAAACCGTCCGTTCCGAAATATTTGTTGGCTCTGCCCTCTTTGGAGCGGTCAATGGTTATTTTATCATAAAGTAGTTCATCCGTGGACACATTAAAAATCTGACAAAGCTGCAAAACCTTATCAATCTGCGGAAGTGCCTGATCCATTTCCCACTTAGACACGGATTGTCTGGAAACTGACAGTTTATCTGCAAGGACTTCCTGCGATATGTTCGCCACGCTTCTAAGATGTGTTATTTTTTCACCTAAAGTCATATATATTCTCCTTTTCATTTATGGAAATTACAGAAAGCACAAAAATTAAGCATATATAAGAATGATAAAGCATGTAAATTCTGAATTCTCCTACACTCACTATTATAATACATCTTACACGCAGGATATTCAATAAACATTACTTTGATTTTTATGCAACTTCAGGTTGCGTTTTTCTTTTTTTTATCACATTCTCTGAGATAAATCATTTTATCTGCATTTTTTTTGACAATATTAATTTACACTGCATCCACTTGCCATGCTATAGGATCGAGGCAAAAGGAAGTGCTGATGCCATTCTCTAATACTTTATAGAATATAAATTAAAATCCACAAAATCTTATTCAAGTGATGCAATAAACCGGTATTCCCTCTGTACTGCACAGATGAAATACCGGTAATATTTTTATTCTCGCTTTTCCTCAAATATCATTATATTGGGCAGGCAAGCTATATTCAGCTATTATTCATTCATCTTCGCCAGCTTCGCTGCCTGATCGGCTGCAATGCAAGCATCGATAATCTCCTGAATATCGCCGTCCATAATCTTCTCAAGCTTGTACAGAGTAAGCCCGATACGATGGTCGGTTACACGGCCCTGCGGGAAGTTGTAGGTACGGATCTTCTCGGAACGGTCACCGGTTCCTACCTGGCTGCGGCGAAGCTCTGCCTCAGCGTCATGGGCCTTCTGCTGCTCCAGATCATAAAGCTTGGTTCGTAACAGTGCAAAAGCCTTGGCACGGTTCTGAATCTGGCTCTTTTCGGTCTGGCTGTAAATCACGATACCGGTCGGAATGTGTGTCAATCGAACCGCAGAGTCGGTGGTATTTACACACTGACCGCCGCTACCGGAAGCACGCATTACATCAATACGGATATCATTTTCATTGATGACAACGTCAACCTCCTCTGCCTCAGGCATCACTGCCACTGTGATGGTAGAGGTATGAATACGTCCGCCGGATTCTGTCTCAGGCACACGCTGTACACGGTGTACACCGGACTCATATTTCATAACAGAATATGCTCCCTGACCGGAAATCATAAAGCTGGCGCTTTTCAGACCGCCGATACCGATTTCATCCATTTCCATGACTTCAATCTTCCAACGGCGGGTTTCTGCATAATGAGCATACATGCGGTAAATCTCAGCTGCAAATAATGCCGCTTCGTCACCGCCTGCACCGGCACGGATTTCCACGATAACGTTTTTGTCGTCATTAGGGTCCTTTGGTAATAATAAAATCTTTAATTCATTTTCCAGCTCTTCGATACGCTTTCTGGCATCACTTAATTCTTCCTTCAGCATATCGCGCATATCTTCGTCATCTTCTATTTCTAACATAGACAGAGAGTCTTCTACATCCTGCTTACGCTGTTTGTACTCCTTATACGCCTCAACGATAGGGGTCAAGTCACTCTGTTCCTTCATAAGTGCCCTGAAACGCTTCTGGTTCTCTGTAACATTAGGCTCATTTAACTCGCCCATTATTTCTTCAAAGCGAATGAGTAAATCTTCTAATTTGTCAAACATCAAGCTTCCTCCTCATAAATTCCATACACCACCCGGTCCAGCCCTGCGTAGTCCTTTTTCACCGCAACAAAAGTAAAACCGGCTTCTTTCATAAGCTCCGCAACGCTCTCTCCCTGGTCATGTCCTATTTCAAACAGCAGTGCACCGCCTTTTTTCAAAAAAGACTTGCTCTCTGCTACAATATGTCTATAAAAGTATAATCCGTCCGCTGTACCATCCAATGCACTCAAGGGCTCATGGAGACGAACCTCCGGCTCCAGAGTCTTAATCACTTCACTGGCGATATAAGGCGGATTGGATACAATAATATCGAAGCACACTTTATGGTTTGTAAACGCAGTGAACAAATCGCTTTCCACAAACTCTGCTTCAAGCCTTCGGCCGCATTGCACAGAAACATACTCCAAATTACGTCTTGCTACCTTTAAAGCCTCTGCAGAAATGTCCACGCCAATACCCGTAACAGCCGCTTTCGCGCTTTCTGCACATCCTGTACAGCCTCCGGCCAATGCCAACAGACTCAGTAAAATGCACCCGCTTCCGGTACACATATCAAGCACCCGCATGCCCGGCTTTAATATACCCAAAGCAGTCTCCACCAAAATCTCGGTATCCTGTCTCGGTATCAACACATGCTCATTTACCTGAAAGTCAAACCCCATAAATGCCTGCTCTCCGGTAATATGCTGCAAAGGAATACGCATAGAGCGCTTTAATATACAATCCTCATAGTCCGCCTGCTCTGCCTCTGTAACAAGTCTGTCACCGTGCAAAATCAAATCATGCTGCGAAGTATGAAAAATATATTCCAATAACAGTCTGGCATCAATCCTGGCGTCTGCAATCCCTGCCCCCGCCAAAACTTCCTGCCCCCAGGCATAACACTGTCTATACGTTTTCTTCATCCTTGTCCCGCTTAAAAACCTCTTCTACTGCTTCTTCTGCCTTGTCCACGAAATCTTCCAGTTTCTCACCGATTTCCTCAAAGCGGTCTTCTATGCTCTCAAGAGCATCTTCCACACGCTCAGATACTGTACCCAAAACAGAAGTTTCATCGGTCACATCGCTTTCGTCTGCTTCTCTGTCAGACTCTTCGTCAGATTCATCCTCAGGCTCACGTAACCATTCTTCGGTTACTTCGTAGCCGTATTTCTCCTTTAGAAATGCCTTCCAGTCAAATACTGCCTCTACTGCTTTGATAGCCACTTCTACCATTTCCCGCTCCGGCTCCCTGGTAGTAATCTTCTGCAGCGCAAGTCCCGGCTTAGACATCAACCTTGTAAAGAAATTATCATGTCTGCCTGCCAAACGAATAATCTCGTAAGCGATACCGGCAATCACCGGAACCAGACACAAACGAAGCACCAGTCTGAGTATCGGATTGTCCACATTGATAAAGAAAAACAGTACGCAGGAAATCAGCATAACATACAATAAAAAGCTGGTGCCGCATCTTGGATGCAGTCTGCTGGAACGCATAACATCACTTACGGTAAGGGGTCTGCCCTTTTCAATACAATCGATGCATTTGTGCTCCGCACCGTGATACATATACAGGCGCTTAATATCGTCCAACTGGCCGACTACCAAAACATATCCTATAAAAATAAAAAATCGCATAACAGCTTCTGCTATGGACAAGATAAACTTGTCATAAATCCAGATACCCATAACAGCAGAAATCGCATAAGGTAAAACAATAAATAAACCCACTGAAAAAACCACGGCAATAATCATGGTAACACTTAATATAATATCATTCACCTTACTGCCGAAATGTCTGTTCAGCCAACGTTCAAATCTGCCCGGCTCCTCTTCTATGCCCTCTAGCCCCAAATCGGCTGAGTAATTCAGGCACTTCACTCCAACCATCATGGAATCTATAAAATTGACCACACCTCTTACGAATGGTAAATTGGTAAATGCATTCTTTGGTAATGTGCGCTGCCCTTCCATCTTTTCCACGCAGATGGTACCATCCGCCTTACGAACAGCAACAGCAGAGTTGTCCCCATTGCGCATCATGATGCCTTCTAAGACAGCCTGACCGCCAATACCGGAATAGCATTGTTTTCTCTTAGCCATATAAGCCTCCTTGTATTTTAAAATAAGTGATTGGCAGCGGTGCAGTTTACAGCCGGAGCCAATCGCCCGATATTTAAAAAGGTTGAGATATACACCTCAACCTTTAATGTCTTACTGAACACCGTATTTCTTGTTGAATTTATCAATACGTCCACGAGCCTGAGCTGCCTTCTGCTGACCTGTGTAGAATGAATGGCACTTAGAGCAAACTTCTACGTGAATTTCTGGTTTGGTGGAACCTGTTACGAATGTGTTGCCACAGTTGCAAGTAACAGTAGCCTGATAATAATTAGGATGGATTCCTTCTCTCATTGTACAATCACCTTTCTATATCTTAATAACGTTTGTTGTTCTCATCCGCGCCATCTGTACATAGACAGCTTATTTATAATAGCATTATTTGGCTAATATTTCAAGTCCTTTTTTAAAAAAACATGAGAATTTATTCACTAATTTATGTATTATTTTATGGTAATTTCAAATCATCCTGCTTAATCCAGCCGATTTTACGGAAAAACTGACCAAATAAAGTACAAAGCACTGCCGGCAGTACAAAACACACAAGTGCCATGCCTGCCCAGTCAAAAGCAGTAATGGCCTCTTTGGTCCCATTTGCCACGTCCTGTACCCAGCCTGTATATAAGCCAATCTGGCCTACGAAGCCACAAGTACCCATACCGGAGGAAATAGCCGCTCCGTTCATCTCCATGCCAAAAACACAGGTGGCAATCGGTCCCGTAATGGCTGAAGTCAAAATGGCAGGAAGCCAAATGCGGGGATTTCTGATGATATTAGGCATCTGAAGCATACTGGTACCGATGCCCTGTGAAATCAAACCGCTGACACGGTTTTCCTTAAAACTCATAAAAGCAAAACCAATCATCTGTGCACAGCACCCTGCTACTGCTGCACCTCCTGCAAGGCCGGTTAAATCAAGTGCTGCGCATATGGCCGCACTGCTGATGGGTAAAGTAAGTGCAATGCCCATAACTACAGATACTATAATACCCATGAACAGAGGCTGCAGCTCTGTTGCCCACATAATCAGGCGTCCTACTGCACTTGCGGCAGAGCCGATTGCAGGTGCCCACCACATGGCCAATATAACGCCGATAAATATGGTTACAAAAGGCGTCACAAGAATATCTACCTTCGTTTCTTTGGACACCAGCTTGCCACATTCTGTAGCGATAATTGCAATCACAAGTACCGCTAACGGGCCGCCCGCTCCGCCCAAGGCATTGGCCGCGCTGCCCACTGCCAACAAGGAGAACAGCACCTGCTGAGGTGCCTGCAAGGCGTAACCTATGGAAATCGCCATAGCCGGACCTGCCACTGCCTTGGCATAACCACCCACCTCTACCAAAACGGGAATATCTGCCTGTTCTCCCAGCGTTGCAATAATGGTTCCGATTAACAGGGATGCAAATAATCCCTGGGCCATGGCGCCCATGGCATCAATACCGTATCGCTTTGCTGATACTACTACATTTTTCTTTACACAAAATGCTATTATAGGTGCTGATAGCTTTTTGATCATTGCCACTACCGGAGCAAATATCTTCATAATCACTGCCGCCACCGGTAGCAAAATACCGCTCACCATCACTCCGACTGCCGTAAATACTTTTTTTACGCCATTCTTTATTGTCACTGCAGCTTTTTTTATTCCCAATAGTATTTTATTCGTATTCTTCATCCTGTAACTCCTATCGCTCATAAAACAAGTACAATCGCCGCATCACACATGTATTTACGAAACTCCTGTCCATTCCGAGCGCTTAAACACATCTATCTCATTAGAAAAGTCTCTGCTTGCGTATAATCTGAATAAATTCATGATTATTTCTGGTACGTGCAAACAAATCCAGTATCTTGTCCACTGCCTCATCTGCCTTCATGCCGTTAAGTCCGCGTCGCATCATAGTCACAGCCTCTATCTCGTCCTTAGAAAGCAATAAATCTTCTCTTCTGGTGCCGGACTTCGGAATATCGATGGCCGGGAAAATACGCTTTTCGGAAAGCTTACGGTCCAGAATCATTTCCATATTACCGGTACCTTTAAATTCCTCATAAACCACGTCATCCAGCTTAGAACCTGTCTCCACCAGAGCTGTCGCCAAAATCGTCAGACTGCCGCCCTCACGCATATTTCTGGCTGCACCAAAAAAACGCTTTGGCATATGCAAAGAAGCCGGATCCAAACCGCCGGAAAGGGTACGTCCGCTTGGCGGTACCGTCAGGTTATAGGCTCTGGTCAGTCTGGAAATACTGTCCAGTAAAATACATACATCCTTTTTGTGCTCTACCAGTCTCTTGGCACGCTCTATGGTCATCTCTGCCACACGCTTATGATGCTCCGGCAGCTCATCAAAGGTAGAATGAATCACCTCTACCTTATCGCCGCGAATTGCTTCCTTAATATCGGTAACTTCTTCCGGACGTTCGTCAATCAGCAAAATAATCAAATTAATATCCGGATTATTCTTCTGGATGGACTGTGCCACCTCTTTCAGTAAAGTTGTCTTACCGGCTTTTGGCGGAGAAACAATCATACCGCGCTGTCCTTTACCTACAGGGCTCAATAAATCCATAACCCTCATGGCAACGCTGCAGCCCGGGCGCTCCATAACCAGGCGCTCATTTGGAAAAATCGGTGTCATGTCTTCAAAATTATAACGGCGTGCATTGACCTCTGCCTCCATACCGTTTACGTTTTTGATGTACAAAAGTGCACTGAACTTTTCCTTTTCCGTCTTCACACGGGTATTACCGCATACAATATCACCGGTTTTTAAATTAAAGCGGCGAATCTGGCTTGGTGCAACATAAACGTCCTTTTCACCGGGCATATAATTATCACTGCGGATAAACCCAAAACCTTCCGGAAGCACCTCTAAAATACCTCTCACTTCTATACCACTGTCTAATTCAGGAGGAATATTGCTCTGGTTCTCC
Organism: Lachnospiraceae bacterium; assembly: GCA_017461685.1. Taxonomy (GTDB): domain Bacteria; phylum Bacillota; class Clostridia; order Lachnospirales; family Lachnospiraceae; genus RGIG6307. Next base: position 9,268 of record JAFTXF010000105.1, on the reverse strand, counting down.
CTTAAAATACTTCCCGGTTCCTGTGCCGGTTTTATGTCCCTTGTCTCCTCTGTGACTCTTGCTGTTCTTGTCGCTCTGACCTCTTCTGATGCTCTTTCTGCCTTACCCTCTTCTGTCGCTCTGCTCTTATGTTCTTCTGAAGTGCTTGCTGCTCTTGGCATCTTCACCTCATCTGAAAGTCTTGTATTTCTTGCATCTTCTGCATTCCTTACCGCTTTGGGTTCTTCTGTATTCCTTACTGCATTAGTCTCTTCTGCAGCTCTTGCTGCTTTCTCCTGTTCATCCAGTGCCAGCATTGCTTCAATAACCTGGCTCTTCTTCATTACGGAAACGCCTTTAATTCCTCTGTGCTTGGCGATCTCTTTTAAATCCACAAGCCCTAGAGATTCATATTTTTCTCTCATATGCATTCCTTTCTAAAAATATATTAATTAACTGCTTTTATCAGTCTCTTTTGAAATTAATTCTTGGATAAATGCATTATTGCATACCATGAAATACTACTTATCAAAATTATGGAAAATAGCAGAACGAAATATTCCACTTAAGAATTCACTATGATTATACAAGAAAATTTTGTGATTGTCACTACTAATAAATCATATTTTTCCCAAAAAATTCTACAAGAATCTACTTTTGCTGTATTCCCTAAAACTTTTTCCCAGCGTCTTGCCAATTTTCTGAAAATGTTCTACAATTAAACTGTAATCCCCAAACAGTATTTACAGACCCATAACAACAAACGAGGAATTCAGATATTTATATGACTTATCATTCCCTATGGCTGGATAAGCCTTATTATTCCCTGAATGCTTATTTCAAGCATACCTTTGGCGAAAAATGCTACAAGATTGCCTTAGACGGCGGTTGCACCTGTCCGAATCGTGACGGTACTTTGGATACACGCGGCTGTATTTTCTGCTCCGGCTCAGGCAGCGGAGATTTCAGTACCCCGGTGAACCGGCACCAATCCATTTCTGAGCAAATTGCACACGGACTTTCTCTCATGGGAAATAAAAAGACCGGCAATAAGTTTGTAGCGTATTTTCAAGCCTTTACCAATACCTACGGACCGATAAACAGGCTGCGCACTCTGTACACAGAAGCATTGAATGCCCCGGAAATCATAGGCTTGTCCATTGCTACCAGACCGGATTGTCTCGGCGAAGAGGTTCTGAACCTTTTAAAAGAATTAAAGCTTTCCTATCCGGACAAATTTATCTGGGTGGAGCTGGGACTGCAGACCATACACGAAGCAACCGCTTGCTATATCCGCCGCGGCTATCCCTTGCCTGTTTTTGATAAAGCGGCACAGGACCTGCACCGACTTGGCATTCCTTTTATCGTGCATATTATCCTGGGTTTGCCGGGTGAAAATAAAAATATGCTGCTTCAAACCGTTGACTATTTAAATACTGTCAAGCCCTTTGGTGTAAAGCTACAATTACTGCATATATTAAAAGGGACAGATTTGGCCGCCGAGTATGCTAAAGGACATTTTGAAGCACTTTCCGAAGAAGCATACTTCGACCTGCTCGGCGCCTGCATCGGAAGACTTCACCCCGGCATTGTACTGCACAGAGTTACCGGAGACGGGCCCAAAAATTTACTGATCGCTCCGTTATGGAGTGCCGACAAACGAGGCGTATTGAACCGCCTCCACCACTATTTAAAATTAAACAATATTTATCAAGGAAGAGATTTTCATGACACAAGAACCGTTGACATTATATAAATTGATTATCTTATACATGTTGGAACAAGTAGACTTTCCGTTAACCACTGCACAGGTTAGCGAATTTATATTAGAACAAGGATACACCAATTTCCTTACCCTGCAGCAGGCCATCAGTGAGCTGACAGAAGCAGGATTGATAGATACGCAAACTATTCGTAACCGTACACACCTGACCAATACCAAGGAGGGTTCGGAAACGCTCAACTTTTTTGGTAACCGCATCAGCGATGCCATCAGAGAAGATATTTCCAAATATTTTGCTGCCAATGAAGTGGCTCTGCGCAGCGAGGTCAATGTCCACGCAGATTATTACAAATCTACAAGCGGGGAATACGAAGTTCGTATGGTGGCTCGCGATAAAGATACACTGTTAGTGGATTTAACGCTGTCCGTACCGGACGAAGACATGGCACAGCAAATGTGCGACAACTGGCAAAAGCAAAATCAGGAGGTTTACCAATTCCTGATGCAGACACTTTTATAATACAACATAAATCAGCCTGGCTTTGCAGGCTGATTTATGTTGTATATAACTGTCACTTTCCGGCTATACCGTAGATGCCATAAGCTCCATAATGCCTTCTGCCTGCACTTCTCCATAGCCATATGGCAGGATGAAGTGGTCACCCTTCTTCACAGTTACACCGTTGATGCTGCCACTGCCCTCAATGACAGACATATTTAAAAACGGATACTTCTGCTCAAAGCAGACCTCTCCTTCCAGATTCAGCTTAAACACCTTATAATAATCACAATCATAAAGCTTGCAAAGCTCATTCTTTGGCAGATCTGTCACTGACTTAATACTGTCCTCTGCTGACTTGGCCGGAACCGTAATCACATCGATACTCTTTTCAATATGTAATTCTCTCGGCTTACCGCCGGAAAGTCTGTCGTAATCATATACACGATATGTAATATCGCTGTTCTGCTGTGTCTCTAAAATAAGCAGACCTCCCTTAATGGCATGAACCGTCCCCGGGTCAATCTGCATAAAATCGCCCTTTTTCACAGGAAGCTCTCTGATAAAATCATTCCACTTGCCATTAGCAATCATATCTGCCAGTTCTTCCTTCGTACCGGCATTGTGTCCGATAATAATACTTGCATCTTCCGGGCAGTCTAATACATACCAGCATTCGGTCTTGCCAAAGGAGCCATTTTCATGCTCCATGGCGTAAGCATCGTCAGGATGCACTTGAATGCTTAAATTGTCCCTGGCATCAATAATCTTGATCAACAATGGAAAGCGGTCATAATCCAACTTACCGAAAAGCTCCGGATGCCTGCTCCAAACCTCTGAAAGGTGCATCCCGGCAAATTCGCCCCCGGCAACTACACACTCACCGTTTGGATGGGCAGAAATCCCCCAGCATTCTCCCAGATCATTGCCTTCTACCGGATAACCGAACTCTTCACGCAGTCTGCTGCCGCCCCAGATATTGTGAGTACATACCGACTCCAAAAATAAAATGTCCCTTTGCATATTCCTTAGCATTCCTTTCATATTCTTCATTCATTTAGGCATTTGCGAAACTCGTTGGCTGACTGCCAGAGCAATATATGTTCTGGCAGTCAGCCGCCCAGTTTCGCAATCACCACTTTTCATTCAGCTTACGCGTTCTTTAAAGCGCGCACACCAAGCTCCAGCGCACCCATAATGCCTTGGTCGTCATGGAGGCTGGCAGGTACGATATAATGCTCGATATCCTGCAGTTCCTTGGTCACAATATAGCCTTTATTCAGCTTCTGTACCTGCTCACGAATCAGCGGGAACAGCTGCTCTTGGTGCATAACGCCGCCGCCCAAAATAATCTTCTGCGGAGAATATGTATATATATAATTTACCAATGCCTGAGCAATATAATAAGCTTCCAACTCCCATACAGCCATATTGTCCTTTAAGTCGTAGGCTTTGGCACCCCAACGTTCCTCAATGGCAGGCCCTGCCGCCATCCCCTCCAGACAGCAGCCATGATATGGACACTTGCCCGCATAAGTATCAGACGGGTGTTGTGCCAGCAGCATATGTCCGCCTTCCGGATGCTGCATGCCGTGCAAAAGCTTACCATTAGACACTACACCTACACCTACACCTGTACCAATGGTTATGTAAATAACATTTTCAAGACCCTGTGCACAGCCGAAGGTTGCTTCACCCAATACGGAACCATTTACATCTGTATCAAAACCTACCGGTATATTTAAAGCCTTTTTAAAGGTTCCTACCATATCAAAATTAACCCATTTCAGCTTCGGTGTGCTGGTAATATAACCATAGGTTTCTGATTTCTCGTTTAAATCTATAGGACCGAAGCAACCGATTCCCAGTGCCTCAATACCTTTCTCCTGAAAATATGCGATCAGCTTCGGAATGGTAATCTCCGGTGCTTCTGTAGGAATGGAAATCTGCTCAAAGATTTCTCCCTTTTCATTTCCAATGGCACAAACCATTTTAGTACCGCCTGCTTCTAATGCTCCAATTCTCATGTATCGTTCCTCCTTGCTTCCTGTTTAATGCGTTTTAAATGTTCTTTAATCTTTACTTCATATCCATTGCCGCTTGGCTTGTAAAACTCCTTGCCGTTTAATTCATACGGCAAATACTGCTGCTCCACATAATTATTGGGATAATCATGGGCATATTTGTATCCTGTCCCCCGTCCCAGCTTGGCTGCACCTTTATAGTGTGCATCCTGCAAATGGGACGGAATCGGTAATGAACCGGTGCTTCGTACTGCATCATTGGCATCAAAAATCGCCGTGCAGGAAGCATTGCTCTTAGGTGCACTGGCAACATAGCTTGCCGCCTGTGACAGAATAATCTGGGCCTCCGGCATACCGATGCGCTCAATAGCCATACAGGCATTGGTAGCCACCACTATCGCCATAGGGTCTGCATTCCCCACATCCTCACTGGCACAAATCATAATACGTCTGGCAATAAATTTAATATCCTCTCCTGCATACAGCATCCGCGCCAGATAATAAACTGCTGCATCCGGGTCAGACCCCCGCATGCTCTTAATAAAAGCAGAAATCGTATCATAATGATTGTCACCGCCCTTATCATACCGGACAGTCTTTTTCTGAATACACTGCTCTGCAACCTCTAAGGTAATATGAATGTACCCGTCTGCTCCTTTGTCCGTGGTCATAATGCCCAGCTCAATGGCATTTAATGCATGTCTGGCATCACCGCCGGAAATATCTGCCAAGAATTCTAAAGCGTCCTCGTCAATCCGCGCACCATAGGCTCCCATTCCTCTGTCCATATCGTAAACAGCTATTCTGAGCAGTTCCTTAATATCCTCCTTGGCAAGAGGCTTTAATTCAAAAATAATGGACCGGGAAATAAGCGCGCCGTTCACCTCAAAATAAGGATTCTCTGTGGTAGCTCCGATTAATATAAGTGTACCGTCCTCCACAAAAGGCAATAAATAATCCTGCTGTCCCTTGTTAAAACGGTGAATCTCATCCACGAACAAAATGGTCTTACGGCCATACATGCCCTGATTATCCTTGGCCTTGCTTACCACCTCTTCCATGTCCTTTTTGCCGGCCACCGTAGCATTAATCTGGGTAAACTCTGCACTGGTAGTGCCTGCAATAACCTTGGCAAGCGTAGTCTTGCCGGTTCCCGGAGGTCCGTAAAAAATAATAGAACTTAGCTTGTCCGCCTTAATCGCACGGTATAACAGCTTATCCTTGCCGATAATATGCTGCTGCCCCACTACCTCCTCCAAGGTTCGAGGACGCATGCGTGCGGCAAGGGGTGCTTCTTTTTCCATATTCGTGCTGCGCATATAATCAAATAAATCCATAGTAACTCCTAAAAAGTAATTGACAGCCTATCCCGGTAATAAACATCCAACCACTTCCGGCTGCTGAATCATTGGTGTCCGAAATACTGCTGAAAATAAGTATATCACACTTTCTGACAAATTACCATACATTGGAATGGCAACTTCACATCCCCAATTTTTTTTCAGTTATATTATATAACTTAATCACACTAAATATCTTTATTCCATTTTATTTTGCTCCAGCATCTGCTCCATAGTTCGTCCGGACAACGGATGCTTCACATAAGGTGCAATCTGTACCATAGGCTTTAACACAAAATCCCTATTATGCATATCCCTGTGGGGAATCGTCAGGTCAGATGTGTCCATCACCAGGTCCTCATACAGCAAAATATCCAAATCCAGAGTACGGGGTCCCCAATGCACCAGCCGCTGTCTGTCATGGGACGCTTCTATTTCATGCAATTTGTCAAGCAATTCCTCGGGACTGTATAATGTCTCTACAGCCACAGCACCGTTTAAAAAATCCTCCTGTTCCACGCCGCCGTAAGGCTTGGTCACAATATAATCAGAGACTTTCCGTACGCGGATATGCTTATCTGCCTTCATTGCCTCTACTGCACCGTCCAGATGTCCTCTGCTGTCGCCCATATTGGAGCCCAAGGCAATATATGCCTTCTTCCAACCTCTATGAATCACCACAGATACACTTTCAAAAGGCAGCGGTATCGGTGCATCAGGCTTACGCAGCTCCAGGGTAATTCCATGCACCAATGGAAACTGTAAAAGTACTGCCTCAGCACAAACTTCTGCTGCTTTTTCAATCAAATCATAGGACTGCTCCGTCATTTTCTTTTGCAACAAAAGAGCCACCTCTCCGTAATGCGTGGAAGCTGACAAATCGTCTGTCTGACCGGCCCTACGCAGGTCCGTATCTAACGTTGCATTGATATAAAAAAGCTGCCCCTTTTCTTTTTCTTCCGCAAATACCCCATGGTAAGCGTATATTTCCAAATTTTCTATCTTAATCTGATCCATCTTATCTATCCTGTCTCCCCACATTTCCTGCAATTTATTTAAGGGTTTGCGATACTTGGCGTTCTGCAATAGCTTCCGCCATCTTAATCGCTCTTGCATTGGCTTCTATATCGTGCACGCGTACAAAATCCCAGCCTGCCTGTACCGCCAGTACGGTGGTAACCAGAGTACCTTCTTCCCTTTGATCCGCCGGTAAATCCAAAGTCAGTCCAATCACACTCTTGCGGCTGGTGCCCAAAAGCAATGGATATTCGAGCCACTTAAATTCCCGTAAATTGGCCAGAATTTCCATGTTCTGTTCATAGCTTTTGGCAAAGCCAATACCCGGATCCAATATGATTTTGTCATTTGCAATTCCTGCTTTTCTTGCAATACAGATGCTATTTTGCAAATCTCTCATCACATCCACAAGAAAATCCCGATAAACTGCTTCTTTCCGGTTGTGCATCAGGCAACAGGCTGCCCCTGTCTCTGCAATGACTTTGGCCATCTGTCCTTCGTCGTAAGTCAATCCCCAGATGTCATTAATCAAGTCTGCTCCCGCCTGAATACCAGCCTCGGCCACCTGATACTTGTAAGTATCTAAAGACACCGGTACGTCAAACCGCTCTTTCATCGCTTCAATCACGGGAGCCACCCTGGCGATTTCCTGCTCCACAGACACTTCTGTATAGCCCGGTCTGGTGGATTCACCGCCTACATCCACGATATCGCAGCCCTGGGCCAGCATTTCCTCTACACGAAAGAGGGCTGCATCTAAAGCATGGTATCTGCCGCCATCCGAAAAAGAGTCCGGCGTCACATTTAAAATGCCCATGATGTAGGTTTTTTGTTTTAAATCCAGATAATATTTTCCTATTTGCATGACCAATAATCCTCCCGACTCAATATCCAAATTTACTTACTTTTTCATGCCGTATTTCCCAAATATCTCTTCTGTTCCTCTGACATCTTAGATACCTTGTCAAACTCTCCGGTCTGTTTTTATTTTCCAAACACTTCATAGCCTACCGTCACCTGCAAATACTTCATATATTTTGCATAGGCACTCGGTATCGGATATTTTGCCTCCGTTTCCCCGGGCTCCACAAACAGCCAGTCCGCCGGTGTCTCTCCGCGGGCAAGCTCGTCCACACGAATCATATACCCCTTCATATGCCATTCCTTGTGAGTAAAAACATGCTTAGCATCTTCAAGCGGTGAAATCCAGACCGTCCCCAGGCCATGGGCCTTTAAATAGTCAATAACCTCTGCCTCGGCCACATATCCTGCCATCACCGGAAATTCATACATACCTGCTAAAAGCCCCTTTGCCGGACGCTTTACCAGCACTGTTTTATTTTCATCACGTAAAATAAGCACTGTACGCTCTTCGATCACCCTTGACTTCTTAGGTGCTTTGTAAGGAAAACTTAACTCCTGCCCTCTTTCATGCGCCTGACACATTTCTTTAAAAGGGCAAATACTGCATTTCGGTGCTCCATTAGGTACACAGACCATAGCACCGATTTCCATAAGTGCCTGATTAAAATCCCCCGGCCTGTCCTTCGGCATAATCGCAGCAAGCAGTTCTTCCCAATCCTTTTTCACGGAAGCATTCAGTATATCTCTATCATCCACAAATATACGGGACATTACCCGCAGAACATTACCATCCACTGCCGGAACCGATACTCCGTAGGCGATAGATGCAATAGCTCCGGCGGTATAGGAGCCGATACCCGGAAGTTTTAATAAAGCTGCTGTATCTGCTGGCATCCTGCCTCCGTATTGCTCCATAATTATCTTTGCAGCCTTCCCCAGATTACGGACACGACTGTAGTAGCCTAATCCTTCCCAAAGCTTTAAAAGCTGTTCTTCCTCTGCCTCGGCCAGACTCTTTATATCAGGAAGTGCCTCCATAAATCTGGCAAAATAAGGCTTTACCGCTTCCACTCTGGTCTGCTGCAGCATAATTTCAGATACCCATACACGGTAAGCTGTAGGCTCCTCCCGCCAAGGCAAAATACGTCTGTGGGCATCATAATATTGTAATAACGGTTCAGCCAGACCGGCTGCCGCCGCTTCTCTTTCCTCCATATATACCGGCACTCTGTCTCCGATTTCCATGCTGTCACGGGTTACGCGGCAATCCAACGCCACTATTTCCACACCGGCTTCTCTGGCCCTTAACAGTGCCTCACAAAACTCCGGGTGCGTATCACGGTTTGGCCGGAAATATTTCACATCTCTCATCTGCACAACAAATACCACATACACCTGATACCCCGCCTTTTTGGCAGCAATCAATTCTTCTACGTGCTTCACAGCCCGCTCACTCGGAGCATCCGGGAACCTGACAATGCCGTTATCTTCCAGGGTAACTCCCTTCACCTCTATGAAAGCCCCTCGCCGGTCAGAAACACTCGCCTCGTCTTTCCCGGAGCTCGTTTGGACATCCTCCCCACCGAACTCCACATAAAAATCAAATCGGGAATTCCCCCAAGTCATTTCCGGCCTGATCAGGGTAATATTTCCTCCCAGGCCTCCTTGGGCAAGCCATTCCCCCACCGCCTTATTGGGTGCCTGAGAATCCATATTTACCAGCCTGTCGCATTTCATTACTGCCACAAGGTCATACGCCGTACTGAGCTCCGGATTGGTGCTTTTCTCCAGATAAACCCGGGCACCCGGGATCAAAAGTTCC
>JAFTXF010000011.1 GCA_017461685.1 Lachnospiraceae bacterium | reverse complement strand
ATACGTAGCCGGCTCCAGACCCACCACATACTCCTGCTCTCCGACCTGCTTCCATTCAATCAAATACGGCAGCTGCTCTCCGCAGAATTCTACTCTTGCAGCCAGTCCCAAAGAAGTATTTTTCAGCTCCGCGTAGCTTTCTGTCACAGCATCCCTGTGAAATACCTGTTCTGCATAGTCTTGGACCGGAGTGGAAAATACACAAGCCTCTTTCAGCCCCTTTGCAGCTACTTCGGTCTGAGGACGGCAATTCTCACAATTGGTCTCCAAAACAGTGTGCTCTGACAAAAGCGGATAGCCAAAATTCATGTGATACAATACCATCAACGGAGACTTTGTAAAGCCTTCATTTTCCACCACATCATGGATGTAAATCCGATTATCACCCAGCTTGGTAGTAATGGTTCTGGTCAATACGATATTCTCGCCAAACACCACCGCTTCTCTGACCTTACCGCTGACAGTAATTACATAATCACCCTCTACCCACTCTTCTTTCACAGAAATATCATAAGCCGGCGTATTGGCAATTCTGCCATGAAGTCCCAATTCCTTTCCTTCGTCTTTGCATGCTCCTCCCATATAAGTCAGGCCGCAGGTAGTAAGTAGTCCTGCCGTAAAGCTGCGCAAAAAGTCCTTTTCGTCGTAATGGGCCGGTGATACCACGCCGGTCTTAGATATGTAAGCCAACGGCACGCTTTTGTACTCTGCATAAGAAATGTCCATGCCCCTGTCTAACATAATTACGAAACGCAATCCGCTTCCGTTTTTCACTTCAATCGCTCTTGTCCCCAAAGCCTTTCCATCTGCATAGGTAAAAGCGGTTGCTCCGGCAATCTGCGACATATCGCCTACACGCTTACGCAATTCTACCTTGGAAATCTTTTCACCATACAGTTCCGCCATGACAATATTCTCCTTTTTGTTTTCCGTTCATTCCTTTTCTATTAAAAATATCAAATAACTGCAGCACTTCTGTTCTTCAAACACCTGTTAAATATATTTAAAATTTAAAAATGTAATACTCCCTGATAGTCTGTCGGTATACCGGCAGCAAAAATGTGGGAATCATTGGACCATTGCAGCACCTTCGGTACTACCAGGTCCTCGCCCTTAAATTCTACCACTGTCAGACCGCTATGACCAATATCAAAATGGGTGCTCAGTTGTGTGTACGGTATGTCCAACAGGCAACTCATAAAAGCCAGCCCAAATCCCTGATGTGCAAACAAAGCTATCCTGTCATCATTAGGCTTCACAGGCACATAACCATTTCTCTCATGGTCATGACGGTATCCCAACTGCAGCAGAAATGCGTCCGTTTCCCTCTGAATACGTGTCATTCCTTTTTCGAACTGCTCTAAACCGGGATGGCGATACCACTCTTTGCCCAGCTTTCTTACCTCAGGAGTAAGGAAAAGCTCTCTGGTCTCCTTATGATAAAAAGCCCATGTCCTTTTATTGTCATCATAATCTACTGCTATTTCATCCCACGCATGCTGCTCATTGCACCAATCCAGGATTTCGATTTCCTTCCCCAAAGCCTTGGCTGTAGGCTCTGCTGTGAGGATGGCACGGTTAGAGCTGGAGGCATAAATTTTATCCGGCTTACACTCTGTCATTCGCTTTACCAGTGCATCTGCCTGCCGGTGTCCCAGTTCCGTCAAACTATCCGGCTCGTAAATAGGTTGTCCGTGTCGTACATAAAAAAGTAGCATACTATTACCTCGTTCCATTATAATTATATGTATTGCAAACGTTTTATCTATCATAATACACTTTTCACAGAATTTCAATTCGAAGGACTCAAATTATCCAAAATACATATGGAAGCAAAGAGTCCAAGTACACAAATAGAGGTGAAGATATTGCAATTTTCCCAATCTCCCCACCTCTGGATCCTTTATTTTGATGATTACGGATTATTCCACAGCAAACTGCTCCCACAACCCTGTAATCACCATATGATCTACAACTTATTCTTTTCCTGATACTCCCGTGCCTTCCGATACCACATTACTGCAGATGTCACAAACAGAATACTAAAGCCTGCAGCCAGTCCCCGGCACAACCAGATTGGCCATGGTGTCAGCACGTTCACCGTGGTTTCCGGGCCCACGCCATTCATACCGTTGGAATTTACCACTGCATACAGGTTACGGTGCGCAGCTTCCTTCATAGCAGATACGACAACCGTGTCATTTTCATATTCTTTAATCATATTAAGCTGAGTAGGCAGCATAGCGTCCATAATACTGCCTCCTGCCATCACAAAGTCTGCAGGATTCACGTATTCGTGTAAGGCATTGTCAGTGATAATTTTACCTTCGCAGCCCCATTCTTCCCTGAGAATTCCGGTAATCAGGCCATAATGACCGCCGGACCATGTGGCACCAAATCTGGTATAAGCCACCATAACACCATTGGCGTCAGCATCCTCTACCGGAGTCTGGAATGCTTTCAGGTAAATTTCACGTGCACTTTGCTCATTCAGCCATACCCCCAGACCGATACGCTCTGCCTCACTGTCATTCAGCGCAAAATGCTTCATTAGCACCTCTACCCCCAGTTCCTTCATACCAGCCACTTCTGCTGCACAAATCTCTCCGGATAGGAAACCGTCCTCAGCATAATATTCGAAATTTCGCCCACCATAGGGGGTTCTGTGAATATTATTGCCGGTACCGTACAGGAAGGAAACGCCTGCATGCAGGCAGTCATTTCCAATACATTTGCCCACTTCATATATCAACTCCCTGTTAAAGGTGGCTGCCATCACATCTTCGGAGGAAAAAGCTATTGCTTCCAGCTCCGTCTTTAGCAAAGATGTGGTCAATCCCTGGGGGCCGTTTTCGTCACGGGTGCCTGGTGCCTCCACAGACTTAGCCGGCATATTCCAGTGAAAACCGTCTGCAATCATACTGCACATTTCCTCAAAGGACAGCTGATCCAACAAGGAATTCCATGCCGGGTCACCATAAGACAAGCCTCGCATTTCAATAAGCTTGCGATCATTATCAGCTCCCAGTACCGGCATATCCACAGTCTCATAATCATTTGGATCATACTGCACATTTTGTAAATCCTCTATTAAATGATCTGTCAGAGAAAGTTGTACGATTTCCGTAGGGAACGTTCCTTCCCAATTATTTCTGGATAAATACGTGATTTGCGTAGGACTTCCTACATACATATTTAAATCTGCATCATCCAGCTGATTGGTAACTACTGCACCTGTATCAGACATACTGTAGGTGGTAGCATCGAACTCCTCCTCCGTCCATGCATAAACCAGATCCGGATTGCCGTCTGCATCCATGCGCCCTTCTGTGGTTTCCGGGGTATAGCCTTTGTCAGCCAAAATATGATTTACTGCATCATGGGCATTGGCTGCTGCCGCAAAATAATACACGCCCTCATCTACAATATACGTCCTCTCCCCATAAGAATCATAGGAAGCCAGTTCAAAACGGTCTACATACATGGTCAAAGTCTCCGATTCTCCCGGAGCCAGAATACCGGTCTTTTCAAAGCCGCAAAGCTTTACGGAAGCCTTTTCCACCCCCTGCATAATATCATAGGACGTGTAAGGAGACTGCAAATAAAGCTGCACCGTTTCTTTGCCTGCATACTGACTGCCGGTATTGGTTACTGTCACACTAACTACAAACTGGTCCTGCTCCGGCTCGTATGCTACCGCCAGATCACTGTAAGCAAAATCCGTGTAGCTAAGACCATGCCCGAACGGATATGCAACAGTATTTCCATAATCATATGCCCCTGCATTACCGGTACCCATGACGTAATCTTCATAACGTGTTTCATAATACCGGTATCCCACATAAATACCTTCCTGGTAAATCATATAATAACTGGCTTTTTCCGGCACAACGTCTGCCGTAGCACCTTCATATCTGGTAGCCACAAAATTTTTCATGGCAGGTGCAGAATAATTATCATACACATAGGTATCCACCAGGCTACCGGAGGGATTGACCTCACCGGACAGGATTTTGCTGACTGCCGTGGTACCCATAAGCCCAACGTCGCCAATCCAGAGCACTGCGTCAATGTCAAAGCTTTCGTCCTGCATAAAGTCCATCTGCAGGGCGTTTGCCGAATTGATAAGAACAATAATTTTCTGTACATCTCCGGACTGCTTCATTTTGGTGATCTCGGAAAGCATATCCCGCTCGTTTTTGTCCAGTTCCAAATAATTGGTATTGGTAAAATCCAGGTCTACGCCTTCACCGCCTACTCGGGAAAGCATCACAATGGCCGCGTCTCCATAACCTTTGATGGTATCTTTTACCCGATCCGTATACATTTCCCAAGGCACTTCGCTGACCACTTGGCTGGCATGGGCTATGACACCACCCTGCTGTCTTGCATAGTGACTGCCTTCACCGGACTCATAAAATTCCCACAGGGTCTCATTTACCTCAAATCCTCTGTGCTCCATGGCATCCTTAAAGCTTTCTGCTTCACTGGCATCGATATTACCGGAACCGGTTCCACCGTAAATAGGATTTACAGAGGAATTAGAAAACAGACTGACTTTTGCACCGGCTGCCAGTGGCAACGTGCTGTCTTTATTGTACAAGAGGGCTGCCCCCTCTGCTTCTACCTGCTCTGCGATCCTTCTGCCATAGGCCACATTATCCTCCCATTCCTGAAAATCCGGTGTAAAATACCTGGCATCACTGGTGGCATTCTTAAGCTTCCAAAAAGTGCCGCCAAAAAAAATAGCTACCGTATTGTCAAATACAGTAGCCACTACCATTGCAATCACGCTTATAATGGCAAGTGGCAGACTGATAAAGGTCAATGCTTTCCAGGGTCTGACCGCTTTTCGCTTCGCCTTACGAAGCTTTTTCTTTTCCTTCAAATTTAACTCTTTCTCTTCCATACACACCTCCCGGATGTTAGTTAGTATGGCAATTTTCGGGAAATTTATAAGCGTTTTTCATATTTATGGGAGATTCAAAAGTGCAATTCCCTGCTCCAGTGTCTCTCTGTCCATGGCGCCCATTCCATAAGCTACCCCGTAGCCTTCTGCATCAATGAAATAGGTCGTTGGCAAAGAACTCACACCATAGGCGTAGGCTGCT
>JAFTXF010000104.1 GCA_017461685.1 Lachnospiraceae bacterium | reverse complement strand
TGACATAAATCTTACAGAAGAATTGGCCGGAGAGTACAAGATGACCAGGTCCTTTATTCTCAATAGAATTACAAGTGTACAGGCCGGTACGCGGCGTGTAATTCCTTTGTCCGATGCCGGCGGCAGCGACTATATTATTTTGGAAACCATTAAATCTACAGACCAGGGTGTGGCTTTTTTGTTAAATGTAGGTGGAAAGCGTATTTATCATGCAGGCGATTTAAATTGCTGGGTGTGGGAGGATGACACCAAGCAGCAGTTTAACAATATGTCAGCGCTTTTTAAACGTGCCATCGAAAAGCTCAATGGCCGTGAAATATATCTGGCCTTTGCACCCCTTGATCCAAGACAGGGCAAGTACTATAAGCTCGGTATGGAGTATCTTTTGAATGCTGCACCGATTATCTATGCTGTGCCGATGCATTTCTGGGGACAGCCGGAGATTATGGACAGATACGAAGAGGAGCGTCAGACGAAGGAGCTTGCAACAAAGATTGTAAAGCTTCGTCAAAACGGTGAAAACATTGAGTTATAGAGGCGAATTTTCAAAGGGAAGTGGATATTCCTGAGAGATATTGGTGCCCTAAAATGGATTTATGATTTGTATTGTGTGTAGTTACTATATAGTAATTACGCACAATTTTTGTATGCAATATATTTGTGCAAAAGGCTGAAAATAGACACACTTCATTAAAAAATGCTTATAAATTATCTGAAAATAGGTTATAATGTAATTAAAGTGGAGAAAGGTGGTTCGCGCGACAGCGCCGGTAAGATAAGGAGAGTATTATATGTTTGAAAGCGGTACGATGCTGGTTCATCCGACCTATGGAGTATGTGAAGTGGTTCATATCGGTAAAATTGACATGAAGAATGTAAAGGATGACAGATTATATTACACCCTGGTTCCTTTGTATGATGTGAAGAGTAAGCTTTATATTCCAACGGACAGTGAAAATATCGGTTTACGACCTGTTATGACGAAAGAAAATGCAGTGAAGCTGGTGGAGAATTTACCGGATATGGAGCCTATTCCGGTTCAGAACGAGAAGGAGCGGGAGAAGGTCTTTAAGGAGATGATCCGAAACGGTAACTGCGAGGATATCAGCCGCATTATTAAGACGCTGTATCTGAGGAAGCAGGCGCGGTTAACTGCCGGCAAGAAAGCGGTATCTCTAGATGAAAAATATTTGTTTATGGCCAGAGAGCAGTTGTACGGCGAACTGGCGGTTTCCCTGGGCATTGAGAAAAAGGGAGTAGAGGAGTATATAGCACAGACGCTGGAGCGTGTGTGAAATGTGGAGCTGTTGCCAAAGCAGATGAAAAATCTGCCGGAGCAACAGTTTTCTTTTGCGCGTCATGGCAGGAAATAAAAAAGGGGTTGTAATTATACGAGTTTTGTCGCATAATAAATTCTGTACGGAATATATCATTTTATATTTGCGAGGGATATATGCAATTTAGAAAAATTACCTTAGAGGATAAAGAGTGGATCAATAAATATTTAAAAGAATCGGGTTACAAAGGTTGTGAATTTTCTTTCAGCACCATGATGATGTGGAAGGAAGTCTATCACAATGAGGTGGCCGAGTATAAGGGAACCATGTGCTACAGAAGTCACAAACACATATATACATTCCCGGCAGGCAGCGGCGACAAAAGGGCTGCCATAGAAACCATGATGGGGCTGGCCGAAAAGAGTGGACAGGTATTTACTCTGCGCGGCTTTGACAAAGAGGGGGCAGAGTGGCTTGAGGAACAGTTCCCCGGGGTGTTTGAAATCAGTACCTCACGGGACGAATGGGACTATGTTTACAGTGTGGAAGCTTTGAGTACATTGGCGGGTCCGAAGTATCACGGCAAGCGTAATCATATTGCGCGTTTTAAAGACGGCGGCGATTGGCACTATGAAACCATGGGGCCGGACAATATAGAGAACTGCAGGATCATGAGCGACAAATGGTACCAGGCTCAGTTAGATGCCGGCAATCATACGGTCTTAAATGAGAAACAGGTGTTGAATTATGCATTAGATCATTTGCAGGAGTTGGATTTAAGAGGTGGTGTGTTGTACCGCGGTGAGGAAGTAGTGGCATTTACCGTGGGAGAAGCCATGAGCGAGGATACCTTCCATGTGCACATTGAAAAAGCATACAGTGATATCCAGGGAGCATATCCTATGATTAATCAGCAATTTGTACTCCACGAGATGCAGGGTTTTCAGTATGTGAATAGAGAAGAGGACATGGGTATACCGGGGCTTAGAAGGGCCAAGGAGTCTTATTATCCGGTGGAAATGATTGAGAAGTACAAGGCAGTTTTGAAGTAGTTATATGGATATGCGGTAATGTATTATTAAGGACTGTTTGGAACGCCATAATGGTGTGTGAAGGGCCGGGAAATTAAATGATAAAAAAAGCTGATAAAAGTATGATACCGGGGCTGACAGCACTTTGGCATCAGAGTTTTGGTGACAGTGAAGCGTACATTCAGATGTTTCTGGACTGGAATTTTGATAAGGTGCAGACAATTGTATATATAGCAGAGGATAAGCCGGTTAGTGTAGCTTATTTGCTTCCTATAGAATACATGCCCGTGGCAGGGCATGATGAGCCGGACTGTGCTATGAAAAAAGGCAATGATTTCCGGACGTCAAAGGAAGGCCCGGAGCACGGCATCAACTGCTGGTATTTGTATGCTGCCGCTACATTGCCGGAATATAGGGGCAGAGGATATTTTGGAGAGATACTTTCTTTTGTGAGAGCAAACATTCCGGAGCCGGTCATACTGGTGCCGGGAGAAGAATCACTGATTTCTTATTATGAGAGGCAGGGGCTATATTTGTGTCAGCGGGAATGCACCATGGAGGTAGTTGCGGATACTTCCGGAAGGAATGTGGCGGAAGTATTCAAAACGGGTGTATGTACAACAGGCATTTCTGATGAAGCATATTTTGCATTGCGTGAGCAAGCCCTGGCAGGGAGCACTCACATGCGTTGGAATGAGCACTTTATCCGATATATTTGTCACGAGAACCGGGTTTGCGGCGGAAATCAAGTGCGTATAACCATCGACAAGATGCAATTTGCGGCGATGTATCGGGTGAGCGGGGAAGCATTGACGGTATTGGAAGTATTTCCGCAAACACACATAGAGAGCTGTGTGCAGTTTTTACTGCTGGAAACCGGCTGCAGAACAGCAAGGGTATGTGTACAGCCACCATTTATGGCGAATAAGTATTTACAAAAGCAGTGCGAGGATATATATTTTAATCTGACACTGGGTTAAAAATACGAGTTTTATTTATAAGATATGAAAGAGGCAGTAGCACCTTTCAGCTTTGAAGGAGCCGCACCTTTTGATTTCCGGTTACGGCCGGATTTATGGGAAAATCAGATATTGCGTTACGATTTAACAAAATCAAAATATTTGCAGAATAATATGATACCAAAATCAAAACAAATAGACAGCCGCAGAGCTTTGCAAGTGTCTGTCAAAAATTATAGATGTTTGCGAAACTCGGTGGTTGACTGCCAGAGCAATATATGTTCTGCTTCATGGACGCTCTCGCTCCATGAAAATGCGTAGCGGTACTAAGCTCAGACTGCAGCCTACGGCTTTGCTTCGCTAAGGACCGACGCTTTTCAAGGCCCTTTAGCGAGAACATATATTGTTCTGTCAGTCAACCGCTGAGTTTCGCAAGCATCTAGTCAAAAATTAGAATGTAAGGAGATTTACATGAAAAAAGCATTAATTACCGGTATTACGGGACAGGATGGCTCATATTTAGCCGAGTTTTTATTAGAGAAGGGTTATGAGGTGCATGGTATAACCAGACGTGCTTCTATTTCCAATACGGCCAGAATTGACCACCTGATTGCACAGAAGGCTGTTATATTGCATGACGGAGATTTGACGGACTCTTCTTCTTTGATTCGGATTATTGGTCTGGTACAGCCGGACGAGATATATAATCTGGCGGCACAGAGCCATGTGCAGGTATCCTTTGATGTGCCGGAATATTCCGGTGATGTGGATGCTTTGGGGGTACTTCGTATTCTGGAGGCAGTGCGTATATTGGGGCTTACACAGAAAACCCGCATTTATCAGGCTTCTACCTCCGAGCTTTACGGCAAGGTAGAAGAGGTGCCGCAGCGTGAGACGACACCTTTCCATCCGTACAGTCCTTATGCGGTTGCCAAGCAGTACGGTTTTTGGATTACGAAGGAATACCGTGAGGCTTACGGCATGTTTGCGGTAAATGGTATTTTATTTAATCATGAATCAGAACGCCGCGGAGAGACCTTTGTGACCCGTAAAATCACTTTGGCGGCTGGCCGTATTGCGGAGGGCCTTCAGGACCATTTGGAGCTCGGCAATATGGATTCTTTGCGTGACTGGGGCTATGCCAAGGATTATGTAGAGTGTATGTGGATGATGCTGCAGCATGATACTCCGGAGGATTTTGTTATTGCTACCGGTGAGCAGCATACGGTGCGTGATTTTACGGAGAAGGCCTTTGCAGCTAACGGTATTACGATTCGCTGGGAAGGCACCGGCCTGGAGGAGAAGGGTTATGATGCGGAAACCGGCAAGATGAGAGTTTGTGTCAATCCGGCCTGGTTCAGACCTACCGATGTAGATAATTTGTGGGGTGACCCGACTAAGGCCAAGACAGTGCTTGGCTGGAATCCGCAGAAGACAAGCTATGCGGAGCTGGTGCATATTATGGCCACCCACGACAGAGAGCTGGCAAAGCGCGAGAAGGCGCTGAAGGAAGCGAAGTAGGGAGGATACGACATGATGGAAAAGGATGCCAAGATATACGTGGCAGGGCATCGTGGCATGGTTGGAAGTGCCATTGTCAGAGAGCTATATAAGCAGGGATATACCAATATCATTACCCGTACTCATAAAGAACTGGATTTGTGCAGACAGGCTGATGTAGAAGCATTTTTTGAAGCAGAGAAGCCGGAATATGTTTTTCTGGCTGCTGCCAAGGTGGGCGGTATTATGGCGAATTCTCAGGCTTTGGCGGATTTTATGTATGATAATATGACGTTGGAAATGAATGTCATTCATTCCGCATGGCAGAATGGCTGTAAGAAGCTTTTATTCCTGGGATCTTCCTGCATTTATCCGAAACTGGCACCGCAGCCCATGAAGGAGGACTGTCTTTTGACATCCGGCCTGGAGCCTACCAATGAAGCTTACGCTTTGGCGAAGATTTCGGGCCTTAAATATTGTGAGTATTTAAATAAGCAGTACGGTACGGATTATATTTCAGCCATGCCGACTAATTTATATGGACCAAATGACAATTATCATCCGACCCACAGTCATGTGCTTCCGGCGTTAATTCGCAGGTTTCATGAGGCAAAGGAGAACGGAGCAAAGGAAGTGTACTGCTGGGGCACAGGTTCTGCCTTGCGGGAATTTTTGTATGTGGATGATCTGGCAGAGGCCTGCGTCTTTTTGATGAATCATTATTCCGGTAATGAGACTGTAAATGTAGGTACCGGCAAGGAATTATCCATAAAAGAATTAACGGAGCTGGTGGCAAAGGTTATCGGCTATGAAGGTGAGATTAAGTGGGATACCACGAAGCCTGACGGCACCCCAAGAAAGCTCTTGGATGTATCCAAGCTGGAAGGTTTAGGCTGGAAATATCATACAGAATTAGAAGAAGGTATTCGCCTGGCTTATGAGGATTTTTTACATAATCCCATGAGAGCAGAGCGATAATGTAACGGGAGGAATTGCATGAATATTGTTTTACTGTCAGGAGGCTCGGGAAAGCGCCTGTGGCCTTTGTCAAACGATATCCGTTCCAAACAATTTATCAAAATATTTAAGACCCCTGAGGGAGCATATGAGTCCATGGTACAGCGTGTGTACCGTCAGATTAAGTCCGTGGATTTAGAGGCAAAGGTGACCATTGCCACCTCCAAAAGTCAGGTCTCAGCCATTCACAATCAGGTAGGTGAGGGAGTCGGTGTTTGTGTGGAGCCATGCAGAAGGGATACTTTCCCGGCTATTGTGTTAGCTGCGGCGTATTTACATGATGTACAGGGGATTGCTCCGGAGGAAGCGGTGGTGGTGTGTCCGGTAGACCCTTATGTCAATGACGATTATTTTATGGCATTAAAGGAGCTTTCCCATCTGGCAGAAGAAGGACAGGCCAACTTGGTATTAATGGGGATAGAGCCTACCTACCCAAGCGAAAAATACGGATATATTATTCCGGGAAATGCAGATACGGTAAGCACGGTATCCACCTTTAAGGAAAAACCGGATGCCCGTACCGCAGCAGGATATATTGCTCAGGGTGCCCTGTGGAATGGCGGTGTATTCGCGTTTAAGCTTAAGTATTTGCTTGAAAAAGCTCACGAATTGATTGATTTTACAGATTATGAGGATCTGTATCAAAAATACGATACCCTTACCAAAATCAGTTTTGATTATGCCGTGGTAGAAAAGGAAGCCCATATTCAGGTGATGCGTTTTGCAGGAGAATGGAAGGATCTGGGCACCTGGAATACGCTGACAGAGGCTATGGAAGAGCCTAATGTGGGCGAGGCTATTTTTAACGAGACCTGTGACAATGTACATGTGGTAAATGAACTGGATATGCCTGTTTTGTGTATGGGGCTCAAAGACATGGTAATCAGTGCTTCCCCGGAGGGTATTCTGGTGTCTGATAAAGAACAGTACAGTTATATTAAGCCTTTTGTAGATGCCATTGATAACCGGATT
>JAFTXF010000103.1 GCA_017461685.1 Lachnospiraceae bacterium | reverse complement strand
GAACCGGTATTACAGAGGATGTGACCGGGGAGAGCAGTCTGGTAAGCCAGTGCTATTCCATGGTAGACATAAAAGGGTATCAGCAGTTTGCAGGTGCTATCGCAGGTGCGAAAGCAGGCTCATATCTGGAATGCTATTTTTTTTCAGAGGGATTAGCGGGGATTAACCGAACCAGCTACACCGGTGAAGCGGAGCCTGTAACGTATGAAGCATTATTAGAAGTGGATGGTCTTCCGGAGGCATTTGAAGAATTTACTTTAACTTTTGTAATAGGGGAAGAAGTGGTTTATGTCACAACCTTTGCATATGGGGATTCTTTTGAAGATGACATTTTTCCGGTGATACCGAATGCCGCAGGACAGCAGGTTGCCTGGGATGTTACAGAATTAAAAAATCTGAAAAAGGACACCGTGGTCAGGGCAGTCTATGGGCAGTATTTGACGACCCTTGCCAGCGAAGAGGTTCGTGGGGATACTCGTCCTGTTTTCCTGGCAGAGGGACAGTTTGGCGAGGGTGACCTGATAGCCGCAGAGGAGAAGGCAAAGGATTTTGCACCGGAGGAAATGCTAAGCTTTACGGAACGCTTAGGCTCCGGCGAGGTGATAGAACAGTGGAGCATTCAGATTCCGGACGACGGTCTCCTGATTCATACGATTCGCTATCTGGTGCCGGAAGGAGCAACAGAAACGCCGGATATTTATGTGAAGCAGGACGGTCAGTGGAGGCTGGCGGAGCGAGAGCAGGTAGGAAGCTATTTGCTGTTTAGCATAGCAGGTACAGAGGCGGAAATTGCGGCGGTTACCACTGCCCAGACATGGTGGATATGGCTGCTCGGCGCAGTATTAGTAGGTTTGTTGATAGGCGGAGGCATTTGGATGGTGCATAAAAAGAAGGATATTTTAAAATGGCTTGTGTGGATACTGGCTGCTGTACTTTTGATAGCGGCAGTGGGGCTGGTATTTGTACTGCTGAATGGCAAGCTAAAAAGCGGAATAGAGGCTTATCAGATTTTAAAGAATTATGTGGAACAACCCGAACAGGCATTTCGGGCAGAGATCCAGGCAAAGCTGGGAGACAGTGAGCTTGCTCTGGAGGCAGATGTGTTCTGCACGGAAGTGGAAGGCCATCGGGTAACCTGTGTGGAGCAGTCGGGTATGACATTATATTATGCAGACGGAGTGCTTTATCTGGAAAACGGCAAGGCCTATAGGGCCAGTGAGGTATCTGCCGATTACTCGGAATTAATGAATCAGACCGTTTTGCTTTATCAGGAGGTGGATATCGAAACTGTCAAGGAGGGGAATGCAAAGACCTACACAGTTGCTGTGAAAGAAGACAGTACGCAGAAGATTTTACAATATATATTGCCTTCTATTGTGGAAGAGGTGCGTATACAGGACCTGCAGGCAGAGCTGCTTGCGGAGGAGGACGTTTTGTCATCCCTTGCCTTTGAAGTCAGTGGAGATTTTAAAGATGCCGCCACCGGTTCATACGATATTACTGCAAAGTTTGAAGTGACAGATACAGAGGATGGGGCTATAGAGATTCCTGAGGAGGTGGCGGAAGCGATTCTCTCCGGAAATCCGCAGGTGGAAGAGCTTATGACAGAGGATGTGTTCCGTCTGTATGCAGCATGGAAGGAGCTGTACGCCAGAGAACCTTTGGGCATGGAGATTTACTTAACGGCAGACTGTGGACCGCTGGCACTGAAGGAGGATCTGACGCTGATTACCACCGTAGAGCAAGACACACGAATCAGTTGTATCCAAAAGGGCGATTTCTCCGTATATTTTACCGATGATACGATATGCAGTGAAAACGGTTATGCAGTGACCGCAAAAAGGGCGGAAACGGTGGAAACTGCAGAGCTTTTAGGCATTGCCTTTGGACTGTGCACTACCGGTACGTTCAGCTGTACGGAGGTAGACGGCACGTATTATTACAGTCTGGCGCTGGACGAAGAAGGTATGAAAGAAATTGCGTCTGTCATTGCGCCGGCCAGTGCAGATTTGGGTATCCGGTTCGAAAATGGCAGCGTTCAGGTACGGGTGAAGGAGGAACAGATAGAAAGCATCCGTTTTGCCTGCGATGGCAGTCTGGATATTCTGGTTACGGAGGTGGCAGCAGCACTTTCCGCAGAACTGGATATGACAGGTGCAGAGAAATACCAAAGTTTTATGGTACCGGAAAAGGTGCTGGAGGCTGTACAATAGATTATGCAATGCCCTGTAGGAATTTAGGTCTTGCAGGGCAAATAATTTTACAAGAATGATACAACTGGCAGGTAAAATAATAGTATAACATGGCCCACATAGAGCAATCTGCCAGGTTAGGAACCCAAAGGAGCAGCCACCAATGATAAATATTTTAATTGTAGAAGATGAATTTTTAATCGCCAATTTAATAAGTGAAACCCTAGAGCAGGCGGGATATCGTTGTAAATGTGTTTATGACGGGGAAAGTGCAGCCAATGAGGTAGAGCAGACCACGTATGATCTGGTTCTTTTAGATGTGATGCTGCCGAAAATCGACGGTTTTGAGCTGATTTCGTATATCAGGCAATATCAGGTGCCGGTTATATTTATCACTGCCAAGGCAGACGTGAAGGACCGTGTGCAGGGGCTTAGACTGGGTGCCGAGGATTATATTGTGAAGCCTTTTGATGTGGCGGAGCTGCTTGCCAGAGTAGAGGTGGTGCTTAGACGATACCATAAATGCGATGAAATCTTGCAGGTATTAGACTGTACCATTGATACAGTATCCCGGACAGTATACAAAAAAGGCGTGTCTGTAGAACTGACCTATAAAGAGTTTGAACTATTATTGCTGCTGATCAAAAATAAAAATGTGGCATTGTACCGGGAGACTATTTATGAAAAGGTCTGGCGGGACCCGTTCTGTCAGGATACCAGAACGGTGGATTTACATATTCAGAGGCTCCGTAAGAAAATGAAGTGGGAAAAGCATATTCAGACCGTATATAAGGTTGGCTACCGGTTTATCGAAGAGAGTGACAAATGAGTGAGGCAGTATCAATAAAAGATAATTTTCTACTACGCTGAATGGTTGTTTCATATTGTCGGAATAATATGGTTATTGGAGCAAAACGTGAAGATTTCTTTAAAAATATTTATATTTACTTATTGTATTATGATTGTGGTGACGGTGCTTGGCGGTTTTCTGCTGATAAACTATGAGTATCAGAAAAATCTGGAGCAGGCCAAGATGAGGGCCCAGGAGCACAATGAAACTTTATATACATATGTGGCTACCATTGAAGAGTTATTAGACAGTGAACGTGCAAATTATTCTTTGGACAACCTGATTGAACGGATGTCCGGAGAGACGGGAAGAGAAGTACTGGTGGGAGGCCATGATGCTCTGCTGACCCAGATTGTGGCAGGTAAGGCCACGGAGTTGGAGACGGGGCAGTGGATTTATGCCATATGGGAGGAAAAAGGCGGCAAAGTGCTTCAGGTAACCAGCAGATACGAGGAGCGTTATATTATCAACTATTATGATTTGTCGGAAATTTTAGCAAGCAGGGACGCCAATTATACATTGTACAAAAATATCATTATTCTGACTTCCGCAGTCATAGCGATTGTACTGTATCTTTTTTCCTGGTATATTACCAGACCGTTGGTAAAAGTGACAAAAATGGCTGAGCGGTTGTCCATGGGGGATTACGAGGCAAGGGTAGATGACAGTGAAGAGCATATGAAGTCCTATGAAGTGCAGAAGTTAGGCAGTACCCTGAATCTGATGGCAGAACGCACACAGGAGCATATGCAGGAGCTGGAGGAAGAGGCGCGACGTAAAGAGGAGTTCATGGGTAATTTTGCCCACGAGATGAAAACACCGATGACGTCTATTATCGGATACGCCGACTTGCTGCGGACGTATGATTTAAAGCCGGAGAAAAGGCGGGAGTACAGCAATTTTATTTACAACGAGGGAAAACGTGTGGAGCAGTTATCCTTAAATTTGTTGCAAATGATTGTACTGGATAAGAAGGATTTTGAGAAAAAGCTGGTTTCTGCAGAGGAGCTGTTCGCCCAGATAAAAGAGTCTGTGCATTTTCTGGGGGAGAAATACCGGTTAACCCTTCATTTTAAATATGACCCGGCATACATCTGCATGGAAAAGTCTTTGATGGTGACGGCTATATTAAATCTGGTGGATAACGCCTGCAAGGCTTCCGGAGAAAAAGGGGATGTGTACGTTTTGGGAAAGCGAATCGGCGAAAAATATGCCATTGCTATCGTAGATTTCGGCGTGGGCATTCCTGAGGATGAAATTGCCAAAATCATGGAACCTTTTTACATGGTGGATAAATCCAGAGCCAGAAGGCAGGGCGGAGCCGGTCTGGGTCTCAGTCTCTGCCAAAAAATCATTCAGATTCATAAAGGTGAACTTCATGTTACCAGCCAGCCCGGGAAGGGCACGTGGATGACAGTTTTACTGAATATAGAAGATAAGACCTCGGACGAAGCAGCAATGGAGAAGAATGCGGTAAAGGAGGGTGGTGACGCAGATGAAAATCAGTAAGGATTTCTTTTTTACGGTTATTAAG
>JAFTXF010000102.1 GCA_017461685.1 Lachnospiraceae bacterium | reverse complement strand
GAAGTGATATATATTCCGGCAGAGGGGCCTTGAAAAGCGCCGGTCCTTAGCGAAGCAAGGTGATAACCGCAGTCTGAGCTTAGTACCGTTGCAGCTTTTCACGGAGCGGGAGCGTCCCTGAGACGGAATATATATCACTTCCGCCGTCGGCCACTGAGTTTCGCAAACACCTGTAATGTTAATTTTCGCGAAAGGAGGTCTTCCCATGAATTCTATAAATGAAGTGCATTTATCAGTGCGCAGCCTGGTGGAGTTTCTGTTTCGTGGCGGAGACCTGGACAATCGCAGCAGGATAAACCCGGAACTTGCCATGAGTGAAGGTAACCGGATTCACAGGATGCTGCAGAAAAAGGGCGGCGCAGGTTATCATGCGGAGGTAGGCCTGCAGTGGCGGTATGCTACGGGGCGATATGATATTTGTATCGAGGGCAGAGCTGACGGGGTTATGGAGGATTATGTGCCGGAGGAGGTTCGGGAGCTGGAAGAGCAGCTGCCGTTATTTTCTGCGGAATACGGCCTTGTGGACGCTCCGGAGCCTATGACTTATATCGACGAGATAAAATCTACCTATCAAAACCTGCGTCGCATTAAGGAGCCCTATACGGTGCATCTGGCCCAGGCCAAGTGCTACGCGTATATTGTATCTAAGGAAGACAGTCTGGAGAAAATCGGTGTCAGGGTGACTTATTGCAATATTGAGGACCGGGGACTGAAATATTTTCATCAGGTGTATAGCCGGAAGGAACTGGAGGACTGGTTCGAGGAGACCATGCAGGAGTGTCAGAAGTGGCTGGATTACAGTTATGACTGGAAGCTTGCCAAGCTGCCTTCCATTCATAAGCTACAGTTTCCCTATGCCTACCGGGAAGGACAGAAGGAATTGGCTTCTTATGTGTATCAGACTGTATATCACGGCAAGAAATTATTTCTGGAGGCCCCTACAGGCGTCGGAAAGACCCTTTCTACGGTGTTTCCGGCTATAAAGGCAGTAGGACAGGGGTTAAGTGAAAAAGTCTTTTATTTGACCGCTAAGACGATTACAAGGACGGTGGCTGAAGAGGCCTTTGGGCTGTTACGTGCAAAGGGGCTTATGTTTAAGGATATCGTGATTACTGCCAAGGAAAAAATCTGCGCTAATGAGACCTGCGACTGCAATCCCGGGGCGTGTCCATTTGCTAAGGGGCATTTTGACAGGGTAAATGAATGCCTGTATGATTTGATTACTCATGAAGAGCGTTTTGGGCGCGGGGTGATTGAGCGGTATGCCTTACAATACGAAGTATGTCCTTATGAGCTGAGCCTGGATGTCAGTCTTTTTGCAGACGCGGTTATTTGCGACTATAATTATGTATTTGACCCGCATGTGTATTTGCGGAGGTATTTTAGCGGTGACAATGCAGGAAAATATATTTTCCTGATTGACGAGACCCACAATCTTTTAGATCGGGGCAGGGAAATGTTCAGCGCCACGTTAGTAAAAGAGGATGTACTGGAGATGAAGCGCCTGGTCAAGGACCATGATACGGAAATGGCCAGGCTTTTGGAAAAGCTGAATAAGGCTCTTTTGTCACTGAAAAAACAGAGTGACGGTATGACGGTGTTCGAGGACGCCGAGGAGGTCTATCAGGCTGCGGAGAAGCTGAAAGAGCATATCGATATTTATATCAACAACCGTAATGACAGCCCTGTTATGGACGAAATTATGGACTTTTACTTTGTACTGTCCCATTTTATCATGGTCTATGAACTTTTAGATGATAAGTATGTCATATATGGGCATATGCTGGAGAACGGGAACTATTTGCTGAAATTATTTAATGTAGACCCGTCTGTAAACCTGAAAAAGGGTATGGACCAGGCCAGAAGCAGCGTTCTGTTTTCTGCCACTCTTTTGCCGATTCAGTATTACAAGGAGCTTTTGGGCGGGGAAAAGGAGGACTACGAGGTCTATGCACATTCGGTTTTCGCGCCGGAGAACCGGGGGCTTTTTATTGCAAGGGATGTAACCAGTAAATATACCAGACGCGGGCCTAGGGAGTATGAACGTATTGCTTTTTACCTGCATGAGATGATAGTAGCAAAGGCCGGTCATTATATTGCCTTTTTCCCTTCTTATATATTTATGGAAGAGGTGTATCAGACCTATGTGCAAAGGTATCCTGATGAGCCGGTGGATTATTTACTGCAAAGGGAAGATATGACAGAAGAGGACCGGGACGGTTTTTTAGATGCCTTCCGTGAGGAAAATAACCGTACACTCTTGGGCTTTTGTGTGCTGGGCGGAATTTTCTCCGAGGGAATTGATTTGAAACACGACAGCCTGATTGGGGCTGCCATCGTGGGCACCGGTTTGCCCCAGGTGGGCCGGGAACGGGAGCTTTTGAAATCTTACTTTGACGCCCAGGGTACCGGGTTCGATTATGCCTACCGCTTCCCAGGCATGAATAAGGTGCTGCAGGCCGCAGGAAGGGTAATCCGCACTGTGGAGGACAGAGGCGTGGTGCTGCTGTTGGATGAGAGATTTTTGCAGAATGCTTATCGCAGCCTGTATCCCAGAGAATGGGAGCATATTGAGGTGGTGGAGAAGGAAAATGTTGCAAGAAAACTTGCAGAATTTTGGGGCAATTAGTGCGTTGTATCCTATTCACAATGAGGAGAATGATAGCATTGCCTACATGAGGTGATGCCGGGATTTTGCCACTGTAATCTTTTAAATTGACAAATTGTGATTTTATGATATTATATTCAGTAATAACCTATAAGGAGGGCATTATAATGTATACAATGGATGAATTAAGATTAGTTGATCCTGAAATCGCCCAGTGCATCGATGCTGAGGCAGAGCGCCAGAACAGCCATATTGAGCTGATTGCATCTGAAAACTGGGTAAGTCATGCAGTGATGGCTGCTATGGGCAGTATTTTGACGAACAAATATGCAGAAGGATATCCGGGTAAGCGTTATTACGGTGGATGTGTGAACGTAGACGTGGTAGAGCAGTTAGCCATTGACAGAGCCAAGGAGTTATTTGGCTGTGATTATGTAAATGTGCAGCCGCATTCCGGTGCACAGGCCAATATGGCGGTGCAGTTTGCTATTTTGACACCGGGCGACACAGTGATGGGTATGAATCTGGACCACGGCGGTCATTTGACACACGGAAGCCCTGTTAATTTCTCCGGTAAGTATTTTAATATCGTTCCTTATGGAGTAAATGATGACGGTTTTATCGATTATGAGAAGGTGCGTGAGATTGCATTGGAATGTAAGCCGAAGATGATTATCGCCGGTGCCAGTGCCTATGCAAGAGCCATTGATTTTAAGAAATTCAGAGAGATTGCAGACGAAGTGGGTGCAGTTTTGATGGTAGATATGGCGCACATTGCAGGTCTGGTAGCTGCAGGCTTGCATGAGAGCCCGATTCCGTATGCAGACGTTGTTACCACTACTACACACAAGACGCTGCGCGGCCCTAGAGGCGGTATGATTCTGTGCAATCAGGAAGCTGCTGACAAGTATAATTTTAACAAGGCGATTTTCCCGGGCATTCAGGGCGGCCCGTTAGAGCATGTGATTGCAGCTAAGGCAGTTTGCTTTAAGGAAGCTCTTTCTGACGAGTTTAAGGCTTACCAGCAGCAGATTGTGGATAATGCACAGGCCCTTTGCAAGGGACTGATGAACCGTGGCATTAAGATTGTTTCCGGCGGTACAGATAACCATCTGATGTTAGTGGATCTGACTCCGTTTGATTTGACAGGTAAGGCCATTGAGAAGCTTATGGACGAAGCACATATTACCTGCAATAAAAATACCATTCCGAATGATCCGAAGTCTGCCTTTGTTACCAGCGGTATCCGCCTGGGAACACCGGCCGTTACCAGCCGTGGCATGAAGACAGAGGATATGGACCGGATTGCTGAGGCTATCGCTATTGTAATCAAGGAAGGCGAAGCAGGCGTGGCAAAGGCCAGAGCTAGTGTAGATGCATTGGTAGAGAAGTATCCGTTGAAGTAAAAAAGAGGACTGTTGCCGCAATGGCAACGGTCCTTTTTTCAGAGATGGTTCTATTAAGCAATAAAAATCAAATACATTAACGGAATCGTAATGACCGAAAACGTATGGGAAATAATAGACATGGAAGCGCCGGTTTTCACATCTCCGCCATACGCCGCCGGATATACTACAGTATTTAATCCTAAAGGGGTAGCAAAAGCAATCAGGGCTAAGGACATAATTTCCTGACTGGTACCGAAAAACCGAAGGACCAAAAGCATAACAGCCGGAATTACCACTAAACGTAAAATAGTAGCTACATATACTTTCTTGTAGGTCAATAATTCCTTGAGGTCATAGCCTCCGATTACAACGCCTGCTAGAAGCATGGCAATCGGACCCATGCACTTAGAAGCATCTGACATTACATTCACTACAAAAACCGGCAGATAGTCTTTGACCTGGAACAGGCCGGCAAAAAGACCTACAAACAGGGCGATGATCGGCGGGGTACAGAGTCGTTTCAAGGCACTTTTAAGTATGTTTGTATTATTCTTATCTTTAGGAATCAGAATGAACAGTCCCCAGCTGTAGCAGGCAAAGGAAATGCAGAGCGTAAACATGGAGTATTTGAAAAACATTTCGCTGCCCCAAACGCCCAAAACAATGAAATTACCCATAAATCCG
Source organism: Lachnospiraceae bacterium (assembly GCA_017461685.1). Taxonomy (GTDB): domain Bacteria; phylum Bacillota; class Clostridia; order Lachnospirales; family Lachnospiraceae; genus RGIG6307. Next base: position 7,362 of record JAFTXF010000102.1, on the reverse strand, counting down.
TAGTTACCGAAGGTCATGGCATATTTATAAATATTTCTCTGGTAGGTAAGCGCGTCGGTGTCGGCCTTTTTCACAAAAAGTCCGGAAAGCGGATAGGCAAGGGCAATGGCACTTAAAATTAAAATCAGACCGTAAATAATCAGAATAGAATTGGTCTTCAGGGAACTTACGGTACAGTTGTTCATCCAGTTGTAAAGCACCAGACATGGGACAAATATGTAGGTCTCAAGCCTTGACATGGTAAGATGGGCGGTTTCTGACAAAATATTTTTCTTACGCAGGATATAGCCCAGTATGATAAAAAGGAACATGGTAAGCATTTGTGTTAATGTAAGATTAAAAATTTCCATAATATTTTTGTGTATCGTCCGATCAGCTCTGATAGTAATTGGACTTTCCTTTCCACTCGTAAGTAATTTGCTATAAAACATTATATAGTTTGCCTTTCGAATGAAAATAGAGAAAAAAGAACACTATGGACTTTTTGAAACAATTATTGATTTTGCTATATGCAAATGCTATACTGTTAAAGGTGATTTTATGTTAAACAATATGGAAAAAATAACAATACTGAATGCCTACTCCGGTATTTCAGTCATAAGACAGCTCCACTCCAACAGACCCAGTCATGTTCTGATATTTAAAATTGACGGGGAAAGTCTGTATACTTTTGCAGATAAAGCGATTCAGCTGTCTCCAAAGGAAGTGCTTTTTATACCGAAGGGCGCAAACTATCTGGTGCAGAGTATATGTCAGGAGGAGGGGCACTATGCTTTGATTAATTTTCACGCAGAGATTGAGCATGCAATGCCCCGAAAATACAGACTTCATAACTTTGAGGATGCATTATTTACATGCAAAAAATTAATAAAAACCCAGATTTTTCAGAAAGCCTCCGGCCATTACGAAGCATTGTCCCTTTTCTACAAAATATTGTCCCAGATATCGTTGGACGAAGAAAAGGAGTACTGCAATGCAGCAAAAAGAAACATCATCGCGCCTGCAATAAAATATCTGGAAGAGCATATTTTTGACTGTGATTTGAAGACGGAAAAGCTGCATGAGCTGTGCGGTGTGTCGGATACCTATTTCAGAAAAATATTTATCTCTGATTTTGGAGTTTCGCCCAAGCAGTACATTATTAAAAAAAGGTTGAACCATGCCAGAAATATGTTAGAGAGCGGTGATTTTGTATACGTATATGAAGTGGCTGAGGCTGTAGGCTATACCGATCCACTGTATTTTAGCAGGTTGTTCAAGAAGTATTACGGCATTACCCCTTCCAATCGGGAGGAAATTATTTTCGGGTAAGATTTGCCGATATGCGCACATTTTACTTGAGCGGGGATTTGCTTTGTGCTATACTTGTATGAAAATATAGCGCAGGCTTCGGACCTTCGCAGACACTATATATATCATGGAAAAAGACGGAGGCAGTATGAACTACAAAGAGACACTGGAATATATACAATCTTTAAATCAATACGGTTCTGTTCTGGGACTTGACAATATGCACCGACTTTGTGGAAAGCTCGGGCATCCTGAGGAGAGATGTAGGTTTATTCATATTGCCGGAACCAACGGAAAGGGTTCCACGTCAGCCTATATTGCGCATATTTTGATGGCGGCAGGTTTCAAGGTGGGACGGTATGTGTCGCCCACCATTAGTGATTACAGGGAGCGTTTTCAAATCGGTACCCGAATGATTACGCAAAAGGATTTGTGTGCTTATGTGGAGCGCGTAAAGGATGTATGTGAGGAGTTGGTGGCAGAAGGCTATCCCCATCCCACTCCTTTTGAAGTAGAGACTGTGCTGGGATTTTTATATTTTGCTGAGAAGGCATGCGATTATGTGGTGCTGGAGGTGGGCATGGGCGGTGCCACCGATGCCACCAATGTTATTCCTGCACCTGTGGCATGTGTATGGACCTCCATCAGCAGGGATCATATGGGCTTTTTGGGGAAAACATTGTCTGAAATAGCCGGTGTAAAGGCGGGCATTGCCAAACGGGGAGCATTGTTTATCAGCTGCAAGCAGGTGCCCGAGGTGATGCAGGTGCTTTTAGAGCAGGTGAAGCAGCTTAGTTCTGAGTCATTTTTACATATCGCAGATGTAGCGCAAGCAACGGGTGTGAAGTATGGCCTGACTACCCAGCAGTTTTCCTATAAAGGCTTGTCTAAGCTGAAAATACATTTGGCAGGCACACATCAGATTGCCAACGCAGTGCTGGCAGTAGAGATTATATTGCAATTACGCAAATCAGGTATTGACATTTCTGACAAGGCGATTTATAAAGGTCTTGAGGAGACAAGTTGGCCGGGCCGGCTGGAGGTTTTGGGAAAGAAGCCATTGTTTATACTGGACGGCGCCCACAATGAAGACGCGGCAAAGCAGTTGGCCTCTTCTATAGAGACTTATTTTTTGGGAAAACGTCTGATTTATATTATGGGCGTTTTAAAAGACAAGGAATATGACCGGATTTTATCCTTGACCGCAAAGTACGCGGAGCATATTCTGACTATCACTCCGCCGGATAATCCGAGAGCGCTGAGCGCTTTTGAACTGGCTGCAGCTGCCGGAGCATATCATCCGCAGGTCACGAACCTGAGCAGCCTGGAGGAGGCAGTAGAGGTATCTCATTTGCTGGCAGATAAGGATACGGTAATTTTATGCTTTGGTTCCCTGTCTTATCTGGGAGCTATAAAGAAGGTATATGCAAAGTTTAGCGGGGCAAAACGCCCTTAGCAGGTACAGAGGGAGTAGGCATGGTAGATAAAGCAAAAGTAGAAGCAGCCATTAAGCTTTTATTAGAGGGCATTGGCGAAGACATCAATAGAGAGGGACTTATAGATACGCCGGCACGGGTAGCCCGTATGTATGAGGAGATATGCGGCGGATTAGATGAGACGGCAGAGGAGCATTTATCAAGGACTTTTACTGCCACCAATAACGAGATGGTGCTTGTAAAGGACATTACATTTTATTCCCTTTGTGAGCATCATTTGATGCCTTTTTACGGTAAGGCGCACATTGCTTATATTCCGGACGGTGAGGTAGTGGGTCTTAGCAAGCTGGCACGTACGGTGGAAGTATTTGCAAAAAGGCCGCAGATTCAGGAACAGCTAACCGGTCAGATTGCAGACGCTATTATGGATATTTTAAAGCCAAAGGGCGTTATGGTGTGCATGGAGGCAGAGCATATGTGCATGACGATGCGGGGCGTGAAAAAGCCGGGCAGCAAGACGGTGACCACTGCATGCCGCGGTGCGTTTGTGGATAATGACAGTCTGAAGCAGCAGGTTTTCTGGGCGATTAAGTAGTGTGATTTTATGGACAGAGTTAATCAGATTTTAAAGCATTCACTTTTTAATAAATATATGCAGGCCAATGCCGCACGTGAGACAGAGCGCATTTTCTGTAAGCACGACATGGCGCATGTCATGGATGTGGCGCGCATTGCCTACATTTTGAACATGGAAGAGGAGTATCGTTTTTCAAAGGAGTTGATTTACGGTGCTGCTCTTTTGCACGATATAGGGCGTCATGTGCAGTACGACACAGGCGAAAAGCATGCTGTTGTCAGTGCCAGACTGGCCCCGGTAATTTTGCAGGAGTGCGGATATGATTCAGAAGAGATTCAGAAAATTGTCAGTGCGATTGCTACCCATAGTGATAAAAGTCTTATTGATGAAAGGAACCTGAACGGATTGCTGGCCAGAGCGGATCAGATAAGCCGAGCCTGCTATAATTGCCGGGCCGTAGGGGAGTGCGATTGGAGCGATGAGAGGAAAAACTACGAGATTTCATTATAGTTTTGGTTCTTTAATATAAAGTCCCTTTTTGCGGAGTTTGTACTATAATTAAAAAAATTGGAGGGTTTCATTATGAAAATTTATTTTGTACGTCACGGACATCCGGACTATAGAAACGATTGCCTGACCGAGCTTGGACATAAGCAAGCGGAAGCGGCGGCAGAGCGGCTTAAGGATAGCGGAATCGAGCGTATCTTTTCTTCATCAAATGGTAGAGCATTTCAAACAGCGGAGCATACAGCAAAGCGCCTTGGACTTGAGGTGATTGGTTGTGATTTTATGCGTGAGATAGGATGGGGCCCTATCGATAACGAGCCTATTTTAGCAAATGGCCAGCCCTGGTTTGTTGCTGATATCCATGTATCAGAGGGCAAAAGTTTGTCTGATGTTGATTGGCGCGCAAAGGATCCTTACTGCAGGAGTAAGGTGATCGAATCTGTCGAAACTGTAACACGGGGATTGGATGCGTGGCTTGAGGAACTTGGATATAAGAGAGAGGGGGAATACTATCGCGTAACGGGCGAGGATACCGACAAAACGGTAGCAATGTTCAGTCACGGCGGCGCTTCCTCAGCGGCACTTTCGCATATGTTCAACATTCCGTTTCCTCAATTTTGTGGGGCATTTTGTATCAAGTTTACATCGATTACTGTTATTCAGCTTTCAGACAAAATAGGAGAGCTTACATGTCCAAAAATGTATCTTTTCGATGATGCGAAGCACATAGAAGGGATTTCCGGGGAAAATATGTACGGAAACTGAGGACGGGGAATTTCTGATTGAATTTATGCCTAATTTGTCTGGGAAATTATTTATATTAACCGAGGTAATGGAATATGTTTTTGTATCATTATTATGATAAAAAGGTTGGCCCCTCTGGAGCGATGATACAATAGATAAATATCGTGCATTAAGGCGGCTTACCCTCTATTCGGAGGGGCTGACCCTCCAGATGAAAGAAAGGAGGGCGTTGCTAATGTATGAAGGTGAAATTTTAAAGTTTGACGGAGGAAATATAGTTACAAAAGAAATGCTTTCACATTTTGCCATACTCCGAAGGCGCCACTCCTATCTGCTGCTTAAACATCCTGGAAAAATAAAACTGGTCGCTGAAGCCGCAGGAAAATGCAGTGGTTTTCACCAGAATACCGCGCTTTAGCATTTTGCAGGCCTGACGGATGCGGTATTCATTCAGGTACTGCCCCGGTGACTGGTTCAGCGTATTGTGAAACAACCGGTACAAGGTGACCCGGTTACAAGGAATCATGTCACAAAGCATTTCCACATTGAAATAAGACTGATGATAATTGGCCTGTATCAGCATGAGCGCAGTGGACAGTCTGGGGTCTGTCTCGGTATGCTTTTTATTTTCAGTTGCAGGATAGAAGTCTGCGTAAAGTCCTAACAGTGTCAGGAGGATACCGCAGGCTTCTTTTTGATTGGTGCGGTAAATATTTAACTGCCTTAAACGTTCGAAGAGGGGCATAATTTTGTCCTGAGAAATAGCCGGACAGATAGGGTGCTCTCTATTCATACTGCCGGCTTCCAGATATTTGGACACCTCCTGGCCTCTGAAATCCACCCAGGTATATTCCCAAGGGTCCTCCGGGTCAGGATAATAGTAAGCAGTCACGTAAGGACAAATTAAAAAACTTTCACCGGTCTTGATATAGTGGCGTTTACGGTCACACTCCAGGAAACCTGCCCCTTTTATGACATAGTGAATAATATAAATCGGCCTTGCAATGGGGCCAAAGGAATGCATATCGGAGCAATCCTTGTGTCCGTAATTGATAAGCTGAATGGTATCCTTGCTGTAAAGAGCCATAACAAACCTCCATGTAATTAGTTTCGCAAACGCCTGATTAGTTCCGAAATGTTGTGTATGAAACAATAGTCCATGCATATGAAACAAAAATGTATGTTTTCAAATCAAATCTGCATATATAATGATGGTACTACAAAAACACAGGGAGGTCAATCATTATGATCAAAATTACCTTTATGGGTGCAGGCAGTACTGTATTTGCCAGAAATGTATTAGGCGATTGTATGTGTACACCGGCACTTTGCGAAAGTGAAATGGCACTTTACGATATTGATGCAAAGAGATTGGAAGAATCCAGAGTTATTCTGGAAGCCATGAACAGAAATGTAAATAATGGCAAAGCAGTTATCAAAACATATCTTGGTGAAGAAAACAGAAAAGAAGCCTTAAGAGGCGCGAATTTTGTTGTCAATGCTATTCAGGTGGGCGGTTATGACCCATGTACTATTATTGATTTTGAGATACCTAAAAAATACGGCCTCAGACAGACCATTGCTGATACATTAGGAATCGGCGGTATCATGCGTGCTTTGCGTACCATTCCGGTAGTAGAAGCTTTTGCAAGAGATATGGAAGAGGTTTGTCCGGATGCCTGGCTTTTGAATTATACTAATCCTATGGGTATGCTGACAGGTTATATTCAGCGTTACACCTCTATCAAGACAATCGGTCTGTGCCACAGCGTTCAGGTTTGTTCTAAGGTTTTATTGGAAGGCCTTGATATGACAGACAAGATGGAAGGCCGCAGAGAACTGATTGCAGGTATTAATCATATGGGCTGGCTGTTAAAGCTTCAGGATAAGGACGGTAATGACTTATATCCTGAAATTCGTAAAAGAGCTGCTGAGAAAAATGCAACTGAGAAGCATGATGATATGGTTCGTTACGAATATATCAGAAGACTGGGCTATTACTGTACTGAGTCCAGTGAACATAATGCAGAATATAACCCGTTCTTTATCAAGCCGAATTATCCTGAATTAATCGAGAAGTACAATATTCCGTTAGACGAATACCCAAGAAGATGTGTAAGTCAGATCGAGCGTTGGGAGCAGGAACGCGATAATATTCTGGATGGCGGCAATATTACTCACACCAGAAGCCGCGAGTATGCATCCGGCATCATGGAAGCTATTGTAGAGAATAAAGCTTATGAAATCGGTGCTAATGTAATCAACAACGGATGTATCGAAAACCTGCCTGCAGATGCCTGTGTAGAGGTTCCTTGTCTGGTAAACGGTGATGGTATTCACCCTTGCCATGTGGGCAGATTACCGGTTCAGCTTGCAGCTATGAATATGACCAATATCAATGTTCAGCTTATGACTATTGAGGCTGCAAGAACCAAAAAGCGCGAGAACATTTATCAGGCAGCTATGTTAGACCCACATACAGCTGCACAGCTTAGCCTGGATGATATTGTAAGCATGTGTGATGAGTTAATCGATGCGCATGGTGAATATATGGCAATGTACAAATAATGTTTTCTCACGAATTAGGACGTGGAAAGATATTAATCGGTATAGGAAAGCGGCGGCTGCAGGTTTGCAGTCGCCGCTTGATATATCGTAGGGAAGTGTGAAACGCAAAGGGCAGCAGGATGGAGCATCATCTCTTTCGGCACAGGGGCCTTGAAAAGCGTCGGTTTTTAGCGAAGCGAGGTGTAAGCCGAAGTCTGAGCTTAGCACCGCTACGTTTTTCATGGAACGAGAGTGACCCTG
>JAFTXF010000101.1 GCA_017461685.1 Lachnospiraceae bacterium | reverse complement strand
TAAGGCATGCATATGGTACTGTCATACTGTCTCACATACTGCATCAGTTCCATTGGAAATACCGCCATCACCTCACGTCCCTCGGCATGCATCAAATCGCAGATATCCACTATATGCTGTGGCACGTGATACATATTCTCAGCCTTGGAATAGCGCCAGTTATTGTAAACAAAATCTCCTGATAAAATCAACACCGTTGCCAATGCCAGGCCCACCAGAAGCTTATGTCTTCCCTGAAACAAATGATACACCTGTACAGCTGCATAGGCAATCACCAGTGTCATCGGCAACATCCAGAAAAAACGATAATACAACTCTTCATCTATTACTTCCGCAACCAGCTCATACGTAAACGGCAGCAACAATACACCTATCCACAGCGCCGGTAAATAGATAAGTAAAATGCGTTTAAATTTCTCCTTTTCCCGGAAAAAGAGAAAAATAACTGCACACACATATAATGCTAACAGCATGCCGCTGCCGCTGATATTTTGCCAAACCCCAAATGCTGTGTCCTGCATATACTCCTCCTGATTACCTTATTAAATATAATATTGCAAATATTATCCCCGGCACCGCGCTGAGTACTCCCGCCCACAGCAGATTCCATTTCCGGTATCCAATAGCCAGCAACAGCAACGCACTGCCCCAAAGCAGTATAACAAGGCTGCCTCCCAAGGTACTGCCAAGACAGCCGGTCAGGATAATCATCATTGCCAGCAGATAATTTTCCGTGGAAATCTTTTTCTGTTCTTCCAGACACCGCCCCATTTTGATAATCAGGCAAATCATTGCAGGAAATACCAGACCGGCTACCAGTGCTTTTCCTTGCCTTGTTCGTAATAGCAAAAAGCTCTCTGCCGTGTGACTGGAGGTATTGCCCCAAACATACAAAATCGCCACAAATACCAATAGCATCCAACGTTTGCAGCGGTTTTCTCCAAAAAGCTCCCGCCCCGTCCGGGCATAAATGACATAACTCATAGTCACCAGTATCAGGCCCAAAATCACATGCCCGATTACCAAGGTATGGACACCGCTGATTTTGGACAGAAATGCGATCCAGATCGGAAAGGGCGCCAAAGCATACCGGTAAGTCAGTTCTGTATTGCCAAAAGCATATACATTGGCAGTGTACATAGTGTCTGCACTTTCTGCCACATTGGCTATTGCCATATAATAGGCATCATCGCCGTCATTTACTGCCAAAAATATAATTGCCAGCATCTGCGCCAGCCATAACAGGGCAAAAATAACAGCCGGTATGATTTCTTCTTTTTTCCACATGGTGCCGCCATTTGTGTCAGGCTTATCCCCCTTTGTCCACAGTCCGCGGAGGGACCAACGGCCAAGAGAGCCTGTGTCCATGGCAGTCTTCCCTGTAGCGATCAGGCCACTCACGGCAGCGCAGACAGACACAATCACATACACACGCATTACCTCTGTCAGAGTGCCCTCCTTTAAAATAAAGTGCACCGCCACCACTTGAAAAATAGCCCACAGATAAAACTGTCCCCAGAGCCACTGTGCAGATAAGGACATATTTTTATTTTTCACGGTGCGGAACAGACCGCCCGCGCAGAATGGCAATAATATCAGCCATCCGAATAAAATCACATAGCCCATAGGCACTTCCTTTCTCCTGTGTTACTACCGAGTAGTTTGCGAAACTTCGGGTTCGGCGTCCGAAGTTTCGCAAACCTCTAACATTTCTACGGCATTACCAAATATATCACATCCCCGTGGGCACCGCCCTGGTATAGGAGGGTGGCTTTGCTGCCGCCGAACATTTCCATCACCTGCGCAAGCTGCGCTTTGCCTGCCTCTTCTCCCGGATATTTAATCAGCGTAATATAACCTTCCTCCGTTACTGCAACGCGTTCTTCATCCATGGATGCAAGTTCTTCACTCTTTACCAGCATGGTCTGGGCATAACGCTCCATTTCCATGATATTTTCATAAAAACTAAATCCCGGATACAGGCAGACACAAGGATACTCTGCGTATTCATCGGCTACCGCCAGCTGCACACTGTAACCGGTGTATAAATATGGATGCTGTCCGTTCATGTGAATATTCTGACAAACCACCAAAAGGAGTGCCATACCGACAACCGCCAAATCCTGCCAGTCAATTGCACGCTTACGCTTCTTAGCTGCAGCAGTTTCCTCTGCCAAACGTGCATCTGCGCTTTGCTGTTGTATTTCCGAGCACTGCTCCTTTCCTTGATACCGACGCGCTAATGCCCTGTCCCACAGCCACACGATCAAAAGTGCAGTAACCGGAAAAATAGCCATAATATAACGATCCACAAAATACGGAGACATCTTTGCTGCCAGCAGGAAATATGCAAGTGTCGGTACACCGCACATAGCAAGCTGCCACCATAAAATGCCCTGCTTCCCATCAGCACAACTCTGTGACTGAACGGATGCCTGCGCTTTTTTGCTCTGCACCGTATTCTCTCCACCGTCCACTGCTTTGCGGAGACTTCTTAGTCCTACCGCGAGCCATACGCCCGGTACCAACAAAGCCAGGATAAGCAGCCAGCCGCTGCCAGCCACATTTTCTCCCAAAATACCGCCAAACGCAGCAAGTCTATCTGCAAATTCACTCAAACCGTTCTGCCACTGTCCCAGCGCCTGGGTACCACGTTCTGAAAAAAGCACATCGCTTACAGCAAAAGGATATACGCAGACTCCTATCACCGCCGCTGTCACCATGGTGCGAATATACGCCCACAGTTCCTGCATCCGCCTGTCCCTTGCCAGCAAAATCACAGTCACTGCTGCCAGCGGTATCATGAAGAACAGCCCAAAATACTGCGTCCAAAATGACATAACTGTCACAATCAAAATTCCAACACTGCCAACCCACTTGGCTTTGCCGGTGCGGTTATTTATCCGCACAAAACTTTCCCGACCTATATCTGCAGCACCCTTTTCCGCCGTCACACTGTCCTGGTGTGTCAAAATATTGCTCTGCACTACGCTTACATCACCCCGTCCGACCGCAGTACCGGTTCCTACCAAAATATCGCCCTGCTCATTTATTACGCCGCTCTGTCCGGCAGCCCCTGCGCGCCTTCCGGCATATTTCCGCAGGTGTAAATACAACGTCCATACAATCCATAACGTCAAAAGCCCATACATGCGCACCCAGATTGCCGTTCCCACTGCGCCCATGGAAAATCCGTACAAAAGCATCAGCGCCACCGTACTGCTTTTCCTTTTAAAGATAATATCTCCAATCAAGCCTAGCAGCCACAGCACACCCGCTACTGCCACCAGATTGATCAAACATCCCAGCCACACACTGATTTCCCCTTTGAACAGCGAGCTCATCAAGTGCAGCGCCATGAAATGCAGCGGCGGATGGTTGTCATCTGTTGCATTATAATAAACGCTCAAAAAATTATAATCATCCTCTGTATCACACTGCAGGTAATCCTGAAACATTTCCTTTGAAATCCACACCGGCGCATCATACACCTGTGCCTTATAACTTGCCAGAATACTGTTTCCTCTATTGGTCAGTGTATCCTTTATGATAAGGCCCACATTGGAAATGGTCTCTCCAAAACTCTCTCCATCAATATACTCCGCCATAAATCCGGCCAATCTTCTTTCCGGCTCTGTGGGCAAAATCCACGGATTGTATTCTGCATTTGCCAGCTGATAAGCCAGAATTTCGTCCATATGATAGCCTTCTTTGCGGCTGATGAAGGTACACAAAAAGAGCATGGACAGAAGAACTACCAACATGCGCAAACCGTATTTTTTTCGTAGGGTATTGAATCTCTCTATCATATGCTCTCTCTATTCTTTCTGCTATTTTGTGCAATGCATTGTCCCATATATGCCTGAAACCTTTTCCGCCATAAGCATTTGTCATCATATTCCTGCATTGCCTTTGTTCGTTGCTTGTGCCTATTCATCCGATGCTTCTGCCCGATATGCCAGAAATTCTGCCTGACTGTCAAAATGAAGCACCACATAAGCTTCATTTTCAAAAATCACTTCCTGCTTGTCCAACATGCCCCATTCTGTCAAATCCGAAAGCTCCTCCCTTGCCGCAATCAGGAAAATCTTGCCCTCCTTCGGCTCATAGCTGGACACCTTAGAAGACCATTTAAAATCACCCATCGTTTCCGTAGACCAAAGATTGGCCATCTCCAGCGCCCCATCTGACACCTCTGTCATAATATTGCTGTTCCAATAGCTGGCATATCCGAAGCTGTAACCTTCCTCTACCAGAAATTCTGCCATTTCGCAGCGCTCTGCATTTTTGTCATTGGTGATAAAGGAATAGCAGGTTTTCAATCCCGCCAGGGTCAGGCATCCGCCCAAAATCAGACACACTGCCACTCTGTCAAATGCCAGTCCTTCCCACTCCATATAAATGGCCAGCACTAATAAAAAGAAGATAGCAATCGGTATATAATAACGGTCCACCATGGTACTGGTAGTAAATACAAATACAAACAGATGCAGAACAAAATTCACTCCGGCAAACAGTACGGTAAATCTACGGTGATTCTGCCCCGCCGGCTCTGTCAGAGTCCTGTCTGACTCCTTATTCTCAGTACTGCCTGCTCTAACTCCGGCTATCCTGCTGTAATGCATACATCTCACCCAGACAAATCCAAGCACCCCAATCATCACAAAAGCCAGTATCGTAATCACACCGCGCAGAGACAAAAACGCCTTATTCTCAATATAACCGAACATTTGCAGCAATTCACCCAGAGCATTCTGCACGCGATCCCAGAAAACGCCCTCATGTACCGCAATAAAATTGGTGGTATCATAAGTCTGAAACTGATAAATTTTACTGATGTGCAACGCATTTATCAAGTAACCGATTCCGCCAAAGACAATACCTGCCAGACCCACAAAGAAATATCTCATCCGCTCCGTTTTTAACAAACTGCAAAAATTCTCTCTGGAGGGTTCCTGACGAAACGCCTGAAAACCACCGCTGCATATTACAAAAAAGAACCCGGTAAGCAGCACCGGCACCAATAAATCCAGTAAGTATCTAACGCCGGAAATACCCAAAATCACACACAGCACTGCATACAACACGCCATAAACCAGCGTCCTTAATGAACTGTTCCTGCTCTTCCAGGCTCCTCTGTCACACAACCGCAGATACAGTCCAAAGGTCACAAAACACAAAATTACATGGGACATATACGTATTACCCATTTGCAAATGGGTCATTACCGCTTCCGATACCGGAACCAGAAGCGCCAGCCCGCACAGCCATATATTACGCGTCTTAATCCGTAATGGCTTACACACAAAATAAAAGCTTGCCAGCATCAAAACGTAAAATACCACATTGGTAATTACACGTATCGTCTGCCAATCTGCAAAAATATAATGCAGCGGTACCATAATCAACTGGGTATACAGCACACGAAACTCTGTGGAATAATACCAGTCAGGAGTAGCTATCAAACGTCCCTCCTCTGCCAAAAGCTCAGAAAATATCATTTCTGCCGCCATGTCAGAGTTAATCCAATGACTGCCCCAGCATATATTTAGCACTATTAACATTAAAAATGCACTGACAATACCGATTACGCTCAGATAATCCAGCCAGTTTTTCTTCCGTGGGTTCATAATCTTCTCCATTCTGCTTTTATTCCCTATGCCCCAATCAGTTAGCATCTTTCACACTTCACGAAGGCGCTTGTATGATGCTTTTGCAAACATTTTACACCTTTTCTTTCTTCAAAAACAATATACAGCACATCGGTGCATATCCCAGCACCATCGGCAATACTGCCAACTTATAATCATAAAGATCGGTGCCGCGCAGTGCAAACAGCAAGCCATAAATCGCCAGGAAAATTACCGTCGGAAGCCATACCCGAACCAGCAGACTTTTCCTCTGCCACGCTGATACAGCAAGCATCACTACAGCAAGACAGCTGCCCACCAGCCAAAGCTTATGACAAATATTACTGTACGCTGTTGCCAAAACAGGCACTTCCTGCGTAAATTGCTGATAATTCCAGCTGGTCATGCCCTTCACCTCGCCGTCACGCCATGTTCCATACGTCAGCTGCGGCATCGCATAACTGAGTGCATCCTCTGTCAGACTTCTCAGATTATCCTTGGCTGCCGTTTCTACACCAAGGCAGCCTAATTCCACATAAATCTCCGCTGCCCACTCTTTACCGTAGCGTGCCTCCAAAACAGGCCCCATTTCATTTTGGAGCTTGTACGGATACCGTCCAAACATGGCAAGCTCCGCCCCGGTAAAGCACTCTGTGATTTCCTCAGGCATATAAATCATATACTTTTCACTTAAAATCGGTATTGCCGTCCTTTGAAAAAATACAGCCTGCGGTGTATTTTGAATCCGACCATAATACCCCTCTGTCTCCGTGCCGTAATAAATAGCCAGATTGCAAACGGTAATACCTACGCATATCCAAAAAGTCACCAGGCACATAAGCACTTTGTGTGTCTTCGCATACAATTGCAGACATACCGCCCAAATCACAGGAGCCAGACCAATCCATAGATAACCTCTGGTAAGCTGGGCCAAAATCGTAAAGCTGCACAAAAGCACAGCCCACTCTGTAATTAGTAGCGGCCTTCTATACACCGTGCCCTTTACCACCTCTAACAGCATCAGCACCAGACAGGTAAAGGCCAGCGAATGGGGCAGCACGGTTACATGCACCTGGGCCACAAAAGGTATCGTATTTAACCACAGGGCACAAATTGCCGCCGACATCTTCTTCTCCGTAAAGGCACATATAAAATGGTACACGCAAAACAGACCTGCCATCAGCTGCAGCAGATAAATCGGAATATAATAAAACTCCTGAAAAATACTATGACAAATCTTCACAATCAAAGGATATAATAATCCCGTATATTCATCCATCACAAACTGCTCTGTCATTTCCAAATAAATGGAAGTATCCCGAAACAGTGGCACTGTCATAAATTGATTGCCTATATAGCACAGCCCCAACACAATCTGCAGCCCCACAAAGCAATACAGAAAGCCCTTTACAACAGGCAATAAACCCTTCCTTACTCTTTTCATAAACCAAACTGCCTATGCGTAAAATTCTTTTACCTTGGAGATAATATAATCCACCTGCTCGTCTGTCAAACCGTAATACATCGGCAGACGGCAAAGTCTCTCACTTTCCTTTGTAGTATATACGTCCTCCCCGTGGAAGCGACCGAACTTCGCGCCTGCCGGTGCGGAATGTAGCGGAATATAGTGGAATACAGACCAGATTTCATTCTTTTTCAGGAAGGAAATCAATTCGGTACGTTCTTCTAAATCCTTCGCTTTGATGTAGAACATATGGGCATTGTGTACACAGCCCTCCGGTATCACCGGAAGGGTAATCTTTCCGGCCTCTGCCAGGTCCTTAAGTCCCTTATAATATTTATCCCATACATGTAATCTGGCCTCATTAATCTCATCAGCCAGCTCCAGCTGGGCATACAAATATGCTGCATTCATATCACTTGGCAAATAAGAGGAACCGTAATTGACCCAGGTATATTTGTCAATCTGTCCGCGGTAGAACTTACTGCGGTTGGTACCCTTTTCACGGATAATCTCTGCCTCCTCAATCTTTTCAGGATCCTGAATCAGTAAAGCTCCGCCCTCACCCATGCTGTAGTTTTTGGTTTCGTGGAAGCTAAAGCAGCCGTAATCACCGATGGTGCCCAGTGCCTTACCCTTATAAGTACTCATGATGCCCTGAGCAGCATCCTCTATTACCAGCAAATTGTGTCTCTTGGCAATATCCATAATGGTATCCATTTCACAGGCCACACCTGCATAATGTACCGGGGCAATAGCCTTGGTCTTCTCTGTAATAGCAGCTTCAATCTTGGTTTCATCAATATTCATAGTATCAGGTCTGATGTCCACAAATACTACAGTCGCGCCTCTTGCCACAAAAGCATCTGCAGTAGACACAAAAGTATAAGAAGGCAGAATCACCTCATCCCCAGGCTGGATGTCTGCCAGAAGAGCTGCCATCTCCAAAGCATGGGTACAGGAAGTGGTTAACAGACACTTTGCAGTTCCTGTACGTTCCTCTATCCACTGATTGCATTTTGCGGTAAATTGACCGTCTCCGCAAATTTTCTCGCTTTCTATTGCGGTTTTGATATATTCCATTTCTTTTCCTGTAAACGGAGGTACATTAAAATTAATCATATAAATCAACCCTTCCTTTCGTCTGCTTCAGGCACAAAGTATAAACTCCTTCTGCCCTGTAAGCCATCACCCCAGGCTTATTCTAAAATAGCATACCCTGCATTGGTGAAAGTACATATATAATTGTAGTCTTCTATCATACCTGCAAGCAAGTCGGCCTTGTAAGCATACTTAGCCTCGAAACTGACTGCTTCTTCTTTATCCTCTAACTGATTTGTTAGGAAATCGTAAAAATCAGCCCCCAAAATAATGACAGGACGATTATTTTCTATATTTGCGGTCACTTTGGCAAGTTCTGTCTCAAAAGTCTGGTTGCTGTAGGATGCCAAATCCGGCCACGGACTCATCAAAAAAGGCATTTTCAGATACCCACTGAGAGCCGGTACATCCCCAAATAAAATCACATTCCTGCCGGTCAGCCCTGCTGCACTGACATAAGCACCCAGCTCCTCTAATTCTGCAGCATTTTCTGCGGTAGTCTGCATATGAGCCACCGCCGGAATGTTGGTCACTTCACTGCCCCTTGGAACACCGTCTCTGAAAATAAATACATTCCCAAATACCACACTTTGCAAAAACAGCATGCATACACACACACCGGACATAATCAGTAACGGCCAGGAGGAAATCTGCAGTGTATATTTATGAAGCTTCCATTCCTTTGTTCTGGCCATAGCCCATATTTTACCGAGTCCATAAAGTACAAAAGGTACTACCAGAAACATATTATTGATATTGGCGTAAAGCTGATTATTACTGCCCAAAGGCGTAACACCAATCACCACAATAACAATGGCGGATAAAATTTTATCCTTCTCGGAAGCCTTTCCGGAACAAATCATCCAAAGCCCCAAAAGCACAGCCAGAATAATGGTCACTGCACTCCAGTTGAAAATAGAACCATATCCGTCATAAGCCAGGCTAAACATACCCTGTCCGTAAAACCAACGCACCAGCACCAGACAGCAGGCACCATAACCAGCCAGCTTCACCTTCTGAAATCTTCCGGGCCAAATCATAAAGCCCAAAATCCCCAAACCTACGCAGAATACCATAATGGCCACCCATCTGCCGCTGAAAATATAGGCCTGTATCAGATTATAAATCATACTGTAAAGTGTATAATCAGAGGCATCACCGGTCATGCCAAGCAATCGGATAATACCCTGGACATACTCGCCGATACCGTACTGCAGCGCAATCTGCACAAATACCGATGCCATTCCCAGCACATAGCCTAAAAGGCACCAGCCGGTCTTTGACAAATATTCCTTTATCTTTTCCTTACGAAGCAGACAGGCATACCACACTGCTACAATCAATGCTGCCTCTGCCAGATTCGGAAAGCGCACCAGTACATTCACACCAAGGCACATACCAGCCAGTATCAAATATAGCCTCCTGTTCCGGGTCAACCCAAGATACAACAGCATCGCCCCCAGTCCAAAGAACAAATAGGTCAGATAATTATACACACAGGTAGTAGGGCACCAACACAGTGACAGGGCTACCGCCACACCCAAAACGTTGCAAGACCGCTTAATTTTATTACCCTTGTAAAAAATACAAAAGTCACAACACCCAACAAAGCCGGTATCAAAGCGGTATAAATATTTAATCCAAGCAGCGTATCTCCGCCCGGCAGCTTCGTGAAGAAGTGCCCCAGGATATTTGCTAAATACGTAGAAAAAATCCACATCGGGTCCATGTCACTCATGTACAGAAAATTGCTGAAATGATACCCGGTATCCGTGACGTCAATGCCCTGATTTACATTTCTGAATGCATACAGAAATAATACCAGCATCGCCCCGAAATAAAGAACCTTCCCGGTCCATTTGAAATTCCATTGCTTCAAAGCTTCCTCCAGCTTCCTGCCCTACGCATCTCCACGCAGGCACTTGTCCAATCTATTTATCATATGCGGAACCGGTGTATATGCAAGCACTTTACCGATTCCCCGAAACACCAGACTGCGCAGCCAATCCAGAAACAGGCCTATTGCCAGTACCAGTGCACATTTCCATATCAAAGTTATCACTGTCACCAAAACACTGTCTGCGGGAGCCACCTGAAGCCATTTGGTCCAGTTGTATCCTACCAGCATATGTTCATGCAGTAAATATACACCAAAAGTATAAGGTGCCGCCTTCACAATAAACCGGCTAAAACCGTTCTCCTTCGGCTTCCAATGCACAAAAGTATAAAACAAAGCCACAGAAGTGAACAGACAGAATATATGATTATAATGCAGTGCAAAATCAATCCGTTCTCCAAAAGAATCTATTGCAAAATACACCTGTCGCATTACCAGAATGCTGCCCCAGATGCAAACTGCCCCTGCCAGATAGCAAAGCAGACTCTTCTTCAGGGAAGAAAAGAACGGTATACCGTACTTGCGGATGTACGCCGCAATCAGATACAGACATATGAGCCATACCGGGCCGTAGCCTGCATCGTCATCTGTAAATACCACCGGCAATACAGACTTCGGAAGCACCTGATACACCACCAGTAATGCAGTGGCCGCAAGATGCTGCACCTTGCTCATATGCTTTATCGCGGGATTCAAAAACGGTACAAAAAGCATCAATATCACATAGGAAGTTACAAACCAGTAATGCTTCATATGTACCGGGAATAAAAGCTTCAGCCAATCATAGGTCGTAAACCCGGTTATATCCACCTGCCCCAAAAGCACTAACACCACCGGAATAAGCAGTACATACCACATCACCTGGCACAAAATCTGCAAAAGACGGCTAACCTTCATACTGCTCTCGCACATAAAATATCCGGTAATCAGCACGTACACATTCACCGCCACAATAGCCAGACTTTCCAGAAAATATGCCACATAAGAATTTACTGTAAAAGACTCCGTCAAAGACGTCAGGATATGCCCTTTATCCAAATAATGCAGTACCAGCACCATAAACATGGCCAGAATGCGCAAAGCCTCAAAATTACTTAATCTTTTACTCATGCTTTACCTCTTCCTTACCGGTTTCTCTGGCGATAATATATCTAGGTCTGCCTTTAACCTCTTCATAAATCCGGGCAATATAATGACCGATAATACCCAGGCTCAGCATAATAAAACCGCCGATAATCAGGACAAGCAGGATAACCGTGGTAAAACCCTCCACGGCATTGCCCATAAAATAGCGAATCAATGTCTGCAGTCCCATAATCACAGACACCGCTATGGAAAGAATACCCAGGAAAGTTACTATCTGCAGCGGAACCGTAGTAAAGGACGTGGTATTCATCAGGGCATACTTCATCAGGCTGAAAAAGCTCCATTTACTTTCCCCGGCTGTACGCTCCTGTACCTCATACGGAACACTGACAGAACGAAAGCCTGCCCAAAAACTTAATGCTCTGAAGAATGTATTGCTTTCCTTTAATTCTAATAACACATCCACAACTCTGCGATCCAAAAGCTTATAATCCGAGGTGTCGTTCATATTGATTTTCATAAGCTTGCTCATAACACCGTAAAAAGCACCCACAAAAAGCTTATGTAACTTTCCTTCCTCACCGCGGTCACTCTTAATGCCCTCCACCACGTCATAGCCTTCCTTCCAAAGTGCAAACATCTTAGGAATCATTTCCGGCGGATGCTGTAAATCGCAGTCAATGACCACTGCACAATTGCCTGTAGCCTGATGAAGTCCCGCAAAAATCGCAGCCTCTTTGCCACAATTGCGGCTAAAACGTGCACCTTTCACATGGGGATTGGACGCTGCAGCCTTTTCTATTTCCTGAAAAGTAGCATCCTTGGAGCCATCACTGAT
>JAFTXF010000100.1 GCA_017461685.1 Lachnospiraceae bacterium | reverse complement strand
TTCCTCCTTTATGAACTCTTGCCAGGGGATTTTATATAAAGATATAGCTATTCAGAGCCAAGCTCGAAAATGCTTCGCATTTCCTCCCTGTGGCTTCTCGCCAAAGAAATTCGCATAAAAATATGCTCATGAACGCAAGCGTTCCTCGCATATTTTTTACGAATTGCCTTGGCTCTGAATAGTTACAAAATATAAAATCCCCTGCATATATCGCACTCTGTGCAATACATGCAAGGGACGTAAAATACGCGGTTCCACCCTTGTTGTCCGATTTAAATCCTGACTCTGTCCGACAGTTTTCGAACAGATATCATTAACCGAACCACTTCATTCTCCTTAACGCGGATAAACGGACTGTATTAAAGTCACTCCGAGGTGGTCTTCCCAAATGCCGATCCTGAACTGCTCGCAGCAAACGCAGCTCTCTCTGTAAGAATCTGTACAATGGTACTGTCCTCATCATCGTTTTATATATAAATTAATATAATACTTTTTGATAAAAATGTAAAGTAGAAATTTTTAACTACCCATCGAGTATTTTTTTACTCTTCTTCTGAATGGGAACTTTTCATCCGGCTTCCGGAAAATCACAAGATAAATAGTTCCAATCCTTTACCGCTCTAAGCAAGAATCCCAAACAAATAGCTTCTCTTTTTGGTCAGTTTTACCGGTCCCGCCTGTGCCTGAGAATCGTTTGTAGCAAGAATCTCTTTTACCACATATGGAAATTCCTCTTCTTCTGATAATTCTCTCAGCAAGATTACATAGTTTGCTTTTTTGCCCTCACACAAAAAGCCGGTCAAAGCAAAGCCGCTTGGTTTTTCCATAATTGGTGTCACCTTTACGAAATCCTGCCGATATTTTTTGTAAACCCGAATTAATTGGGTAAGCTTTTCTTTGCTTTCCTCATCCAGGCTGGACATTTCCATCCAAAGCAAAGGATTTGCCACCATAACAGAGGCAAATAAATAATCCATATCATACCCTGCCGGTGCCAGAATATCATGATATTTATCCTGGTTTCGCTTGTGATTCAATACTTCCATCTGGAACCTTTTAGTTGGGAAATAAAAAGACAGCTCCCACAGATTGCGCAGGGTATTATGTGGATAATAATTCCCCCAATCCGTGTATCTGTTTTCTACAAAAATATCTCCGATTTCTCTGTGAAATAGATAGCCGAATCTTTTTCCTGCTGTAATATCCATATTAAAAACAATCTGTCCTGCACTTGCCGTGCGAACCTTTTGGAACATGTTAAGCAGGTTTTTTACACAGGTATGGTTCTTAATCACCACTCCATCAATTTTAAAATATCGAATTCCATACTGATGATAAAAGTCAATCATCACCTCAGCGTCCAATTCCCAATCCCCGTAATCCTGCTCACTGTCCGGTGAAAACCAAAGCCCCAGCTCCACCCGGTGCTCTTTTGCAGCCTCTACGATTTTGGCAAAGCCATTGGGAAATTTCGCCCGGTTAACCTGCCAGAAATTCGGATCTACCAGTCTGAATTTTCCGGTCCAAACACCGCCGGATGCCATAAGGGAATTGGCAGTAATGCCCTGTTGCCAGCCATCATCAATCTGCACGATATCGCAGCCAAGCTCTGCCGCTGTTTTAATCTCCTGCAAAATAAATGCTTCACTCACACATTTATCGCAATTTCTGTCACCCCAGGTATTTGACATAATATATAGTGATTTATTATCCATTTCCTGTGGACAGCTTTTCTCATAATCCTTCTTATAATACTGCCTGAAAAGCTCTATTCCGCCCCCTTTTGTGCTCACACCCACAGCTACCGGATATGTATAGAGATACTCCTCCTCCATCAGATCTAAAGGATGAATACCACCTTCGCAAATATGCATATTCCCCAAGGAGGTCTTACAAAAATCCGCCCCATTTTTGTGAAGATGGGCCTCTTCACAAGGAGCATTTTTTACTAAAAGACATTCCTCTTCGGACAATTCCTCCCGCAACACAAAAACATGACCGCTATACTTTGCAGTACCATGTTGAAACAGGGGTACCGGGCGCTCTTCCACCAAGCAGTCTGTACCATCTGTACAGTCATGGAACTGTACCGCCGTCAATGTTACGTGCTTGGAACTGCAGCCACAGCCGTCAATATAATCCTTTTGTTCCCCTTCCGGCACTGCTCTTGCCTTTCCTTTTACACCGATTCGGCTCTCAATAACGGCCAAATCATCCCATATAGTAAACTTCCAGCATACTTCAAAATCATCACCTTTAAAACAAATCGCATGGTCCGGGTGAAAACTCACTTCACATCCCGACAAGTCAATTCCAGGCAACGAAATCACCGGTTCCTTGCCGTCTGTAGCCCACTCTACACCACTCATAAGATTGCGCAATACACTTCTGACCGGCACACCATTCTCCAAATAAATCTGTCGTTCTATGAATTTATTGCCTATTGTAAAACATATTTCACTCATATTCCTGCTCCTAATTATAATGTAGAACCTTATCAGCTTTAGTTGTTAATTAACGCGGATATACGGACTGTATTAAAGTCACTCCGAGGTGGTCTTCCCTATGCCGATTCTAAGCTGCTCGCAGCAAATGCAGCTGTCTCTGTAAGAAATCTGTGCATTGGTACTGTCATCATCATCGTTTTATATATATAAGTTAGCATAATACTTTTTGCAGAAAATGTAAAGTGCTAATTTTTATCAATTTTTCTGCCGAAAATTTTCCTGCTACAAAGCTATTACCACATTACCGACAAAGACATTTTCTGTTCTCCATTAATATGCCCTCGCGAAATGTTTTTTTCAATAACTACCGGCTTGGTGCTTACGGGCTCATTCTCTTCCTCTAACAAATATCCCAGCTTTGTCTCATCCAAAAGTACCACACTCTCCTCTGATGATGTGGTTTCTACCTTTTCCTTAAAAACATCTTCCTGTTGTACATCACTTTTCCATATCCCATTAACATTCTCCACCATAAATTTGTGCTATCACTCTAATAAATATACATAATAAAACGCATCATGTCTGACTAATGTATAGGAATCCAGGTTCGGATTTATATCTACTAATTTCTGCACCACTTCCTCCGGCGCATCCATATAGACTACCAGCTTATCAGCAGACTGGATTGTGGGCTCCACAAATGAATCCACCATAATATGTTCATAATCGGTATAAAAAACACTATGGAACGGCCATATCTGATTTGCTATATACCAAGTCCTATGCATATTGTCCCTGTCACAAAGCAAAACCAGAGGATATTCCTTATATTCTTCGGCAAAAGCAACCTTTTCTGCCTCCTCCTCATAGAGGAATAATATTTTATTTTCCAGAAGTCCTTTTACATACGGTACCAACATAAATAAAAATGCCACGATACATATCATCATGCTCCACTTTCTGACATTTATTTGCTGCTTATCCATTTGCGAATTATTCTTTTGAGGGATAGAATTCCCCCGGGTAGCCTTTGCCTGAATGCATGTGATAACCAGCATAATCGTTTTCAGGACAAAACAGCCTATAAGCGGTATCATCAATGCCAGCACCGGGAAAAAGAATCTGCAGCCTGCACCATAAACATACAGAGAGATTTTCATTAAAATCAGACAGGAAACTACGCAGCATACAAGCCCCATGCCGTACCAGTACCATTCTCTATGCTCATGCTCTTCTGTAGACTTAAAGCATAAAACAACAACTAACACAAAAACGACTGCTGCAATCATAAGCAGCACCAGTATCCATCCCAACAGATTACCCGCCGTATATTCATTCAACATACTGCTGAAAAACTGAATTCTTCCTACAAATCCATTTAAATTTAATTCATCTAATACACCGGTACCTCTGTAACCTGAAAAAATATGCGTCAGGCAGGCCGGATATGTGCATACGGCAAGACCGATTCCCACTAACATAGAAGCACCGTATACAAGCATACGCATAATATACTTCCGTTTTATCAGCACATAAATACATATTCCGACCGTCAACAGTCCGGGAAGCAATAAACTAAAATAATGTGTTAAAAATGACAAATAACAGATGATTGCTCCGCAAACAGTAAACAATCCAAACCTTTTCCGACTGCTGTCAAAATTTTTAACCGCCATTAACAGTACACACGCATACAGCACGTTCCACATAGCAGACATTCCGTACATTCTGGCAAACATTACATTACTGATGCCGGATGGTGCGATTGCGTAAAAAGCTGCTGCCGCCAAAGCAAATTTTTCTTTATGCTCTTTATCTTCCTCCGTCAAATGATAAAAAAAGAACGTAATTCCAAACAGTGTAACCAAAGAAAAAGCTGCATTTAGTGCAATAGAAAACCATTTAAAAAATCTTCCCGGAAACATACTCATAATGATATTCAGGCACAGATAGTAAAGAGGTGGGTGCACATCTTCAATCTGGTATTGTATTACGGCATCAAACTGAAACTGCTCCCCCTCTGACACCATAAACTGCTCCTGCATTTCCGGGCCGGTTCTCCAGTCGTAATACCCACTCGGTAAAATCTCTGCATATCCCGCACTTGTCCAATAAGAGTAATATTCATCTTCGTGAAATCCCTCTTTTTTCATGCCATAAAAAAGAATCAGTATTACATGAATTATCGCAATGAAAACTAATAAAATTCCAAAAACCTTATTTTTATTTTTCATCATTTCCTTCTGCTCCTACGTTTTCTATCTCTTTGCCATCGGCAAAGCATATATGCAATGCATACTCCTCAATCAAATCAAAGCTCAGTATCGGATATCCGGGCACATTTCCCCGGGCATTTTCATATTCCCGATGGCCATAAGCATACCCTGCACCGGTACATTTCACATAAGCCTCCAGACGACTGAATCCCCGATAGCCTCCCGGAATTTTCTCTGCCTTTCTGGGCTCCTGAATATCCACCCCTACTGCACAGTCAGCTACTGCCAATGCCGCATAATCTCCGGAATGGGACAGATTGAAATACCACAGTCTTTTTTCCGGGGAAAATGCTTGCAATACCTCCCTGTCCCAGAAAGGCTTGCCCTGACTGCCTGTTTTGTAAATCAAAGGTATCGGAAATATGCTCCGGCCGTTTTCACTGTATTTTTGCATGGACTCCACAAGCGCCTTGGCTGTCAGCTTATAGCACATCCCATATTCACGCAGTGTTTGGCTGTCAGAAAAAATCTCTCTCCTGTCACAATGCTGTTTCGTGGGCTCCAGCTCCAAAAATCCTGCCTGTAGCAAAAGACCGGCTGCAATTGCCAGCATCCGGTCTTTCTCTCTTTTCTTTTTTTGTACAATCTCTTTTCGGTGATTATCTATCAGTGTCATTGCAGTATCCTGAAGACTCATGTCTTCCAAATCACCGATGTGCAGAAGATACAATTTATATCTCATAACATCTCCTGACTGCAAAAGTCTATTATCTTAAGTCTCTTATGCTTCGTCAATAGCCTCTTCCTGTAATGCCAATGCAATCTGAAGCTCCTCTAACTGCTTTGCATCCACTACGTCAGGGGCATTGGTCATCAGACAGCTTGCATCCTTTACCTTAGGGAATGCAATAACTTCTCTGATAGAATCAGCCTTTACCAAAAGCATAACCAGTCTGTCCAGACCGTATGCCAAGCCTGCGTGTGGTGGTACACCATACTTAAACGCATTTAACAGGAAACCGAATCTATTGTAAGCTTCTTCCTTGGTAAAGCCTAAAACCTGGAACATCTTTTCCTGAACGTCCGTCTGGAAAATTCGCACACTGCCACCGCCAAGCTCTGTACCGTTTAATACAATATCATAAGCCTTTGCACGTACCTTACCCGGATCTGTATCCAGAAGCGGAAGGTCCTCATCCATAGGCATGGTAAACGGATGGTGCATTGCAACGAAACGATTGTCATCTTCACTCCACTCAAGCAGCGGGAACTCGGTAACCCATAAGAAATTGAACTTATTGTCATCAATGAGTCCCATCTGACGACCCAGTTCTAAACGTAAACCGCCCAAAACGTTCCATACAATGCTGTTCTTGTCAGCAGCAAAAAGTAATAAGTCACCAGGCTCACCCTGCATTGCAGCAACCAGATTCTTTAATTCTTCCTCTGTCATAAACTTTGCAAAAGAAGACTTGTAGCTGCCGTCAGGCATTACACAAAGGTAAGCTAAGCCCTTTGCACCGTAGCCCTTTGCAAAATCAACCAAGGCGTCAATTTTCTTTCTCGGCATTTCAGCCTGTCCCTTGGCATTGATACCGCGCACGCTGCCGCCTGCCTGTAAAGCACCGGTAAATACGCCAAAGCCACAGTTCTTAACCACTTCGGAAACATCCTGTAATTCCATGCCGAAGCGGGTATCCGGCTTATCAGAACCGAAGCGGTTCATAGCATCTGTCCAGGTCATTCTAGGAATCGGAAGCTGCACGTCTAAACCGATAGCTTCCTTACAAACGTACTGGAGTAATCTCTCATTTACGGAGATAACATCATCTACATCTACGAAGGACAGCTCCATATCTACCTGTGTAAATTCAGGCTGTCTGTCTGCACGTAAATCCTCATCACGGAAGCAGCGGGCAATCTGGAAATATCTGTCATAACCGGAGCACATCAGTAACTGCTTGAATAACTGCGGAGACTGAGGAAGGGCATAAAAGGTGCCCGGATGTACACGGCTTGGTACGAGATAGTCTCTTGCGCCTTCCGGAGTAGACTTCTGCAAAATAGGCGTCTCAATTTCCAAAAAGCCTTCCTTTACCAAAAATGCTCTGATATTGGCCGCAATCTTGCTTCTGAGGATAATATTCTGCTGTAAATCAGGTCTTCTTAAATCCAGATAACGATATTTAAGGCGCAGCTCTTCCTTGGTCTTGGAATCTGCTTCAATCGGGAACGGAGGAGTCTCTGCTTCTGACAGAATACGAACTTCCTTTGCCACGATTTCGATATCACCTGTTGCCAGATTTTCATTCACAGCACCGGCACGCTTCTCTACATTACCTACTACTGCTACTACAAATTCACTGCGCAGCTTCATAGCCTTTGAGAAGGCTTCACTGCCGCATTCACTTTCCTCAAAAATAATCTGCAAAATACCGGAACGGTCACGTAAATCAACGAAAATAATACCGCCCTTATTTCTCTGCTTCTGTACCCAGCCCATTACAGTAACCTGCTGACCGACTAATGCATTGGATACCTCACCACATCTGTGGGAGCGCTTTAAACCTTTCATGGATTCTGCCATATCTATTTCCTCTTTTCTATCATTTAATTCTTCAGGCTATCCTTGTAAAATTCTACAAAGTCCTGATAGCCTTCCTTCATCAGATTGTCCTTCTGGAACTTTTTATTCTTATTCATGCGGGCAACCAGCACCTGTGTACCATCTTTACGTGCTGCCTGAGCCTGTGCAATGATTTCGCAAAGTCTCTCTCCTGCTACACCCTTTTCAATCAGGTATGCTACCTTGCCCGGTGCATTCGGAACCGTAAATCCACGCTCCATCAAGAGCAGAATAATACGCTCAAAGCCGATACTGAAGCCGCAAGCCGGCACATCATTACCGGTAAACTTGCCAACCATCTTGTCATAACGGCCGCCACCGCCGCAGCTACCGCCGAATTCCGGCATGGCAATCTCAAAAATCGTGCCTGTATAATAGCTCATGCCACGTACCAAGGTCGGGTCAAAAACAATTTCAAAGGTATCTTCCTTGGTAGCCTGTACGCTGTCAATAATCTCCATGAAAGAAGCCATTACGCCTGCCGGAAGATAGTCTGCGAGCTTCTCTGCAATATATGCAGGGCCGTCATCAGCCTCTTCAATATCGATAAATAAATCCATGTATTTCTGACAAACATCCTCGCCATAGCCCATCTCCACAAGTTCAGCCTTCACACCATCGATGCCTATCTTGTCCATCTTGTCCAGTACAATAAACACGCTGTCATAAGACTCCTCCGGGAATCCTGCATAGGCTGCCATAGCCTTTAAAATCTGGCGGTCATTGATACGAATCTGGAAATTCTTAAACTCTAACTTACTTAATGTAGTAGTAGTCGCCAGAATCAGCTCTATCTCAGCCAGGTTGCTTGGTTCACCCAAAATATCAATATCACACTGCATAAACTGACGGTATCTGCCTCGCTGAGGTCTGTCTGCACGCCACACATTGCCCATCTGAAGCGCCTTAAACGGACTCGGCAGATTATTGGCATTGTTACTGTAAAAACGTACCAAAGGTACCGTCAAATCATAACGTAGACCACCATCTACCAAATCAGCTTCGCTCTCAGCGGTCTCTAAATTCAGCTTCTCGCCTCTCTTTAAAATCTTGAAAATCAACTTCTCATTCTCTCCGCCCTGCTTATTGGACAGGTTGGAAATATTCTCTACACATGGGGTTTCAATCGGAGTAAAACCAAACTTGCCGTAGGTCTCCTTAATCACACCCATAACGTAATCTCGTATCACCATCTCCTGTGGTAATATATCCTTCATGCCGGTAACCGGCTTTTTACTAAGTGCCATGTCGATAGCCCTTTCTGTATTTCAATAATAATTGCTACCCTTTATTGTATCGCAAGAAATGTGGTTATGCAAGAAAAATTTTTATTCCTTTCCGTCAACCTGTAATTCCGGCGGCTTGCGGTACCGTGGTCCGGCATATAACAGTTGCGTTTCAGTGGACGCTTTCGCTCGATAGTGTCTCGTAGCGTGCATTGAACACTTAGTGAACACGTAGTGTGAACTTAGTGAGAAAGCATGCCTTGTGCTGTACTAAGCTCAGACTGCGGCTATCGCCTTGCTTAGCTAAGGACCGACGGCCACTAACGCCCCATAAACGCAACTGTTATATGCCGGACCACGGTACCGCAAGCCGCCGGAATTACAGGTTG
>JAFTXF010000099.1 GCA_017461685.1 Lachnospiraceae bacterium | reverse complement strand
CGGTAAGTCCTCCTCACTGGCACAGCCGGTGCATATCATCAAAGCAAGGGCTGCCAGTACTGCTCGTATGTTAGGGTCTGTTGTGCCCTTCATTCTTTTCACCTTCTTTTGTCTGAACTTCCCCTATATCTACTTCAATATAAAGCTGTCGAAAATAAACAGGTCGAATTTATCCTTCACGCTCTCATAAGCTTCCTTACTCTTAATGGTATAAGCAACTGACAGCGCGCCAAGCCTCCGGCAGATTCTGCGGGAGAAATTTCTCTCATGCTGATAATGATACGCAATAAAATCCGGTCTGGTTACAACATTAGGAAGCAAAAAACTCATCACTGCATAAACGGGATTGCCTTTAAAGCGTTCCACCCTGAAAAATTCTTCACACAGCTGTCCGCGCATAACCTCCGGACGGTGTTTGCGGTACCAGATTAATGCCAAGGGATGGAAACATTCTATGCAATACGGTCCCTGGTAGCTGCTAAGCACCCGGTCCGCCAGTTTGCAAACTTTTGTCTGAACCTTGTCCAGCTTGTACTCGATAATAAGCGGCACTCTGCCGTTTACCTCTGCTAACACCTGTTCAAAAGTCGGTATGGTTTCTTCAGAATTTAAAAGCTTCATCTGCTGTAATTCCGCCAAGGTATAATCCCAGACATGTCCCTCCACGCCGCACATTCTTTTTAAGGCAGCGTCATGAAATACCACCAGCTGCTCGTCCTTCGTTAGCTGCACATCAAACTCGATGCCGTAGCCTGCTTCCACTGCCTTGCGAATAGCGGGCAGGGAATTTTCCGGGGCTTCTGAACCGTTTTCAAAAAGCCCCCGGTGGGCATAATGTCTGTTCAAAAAAAGGGTGCGGTCCGCCCTGCCTATCATGCGGGGCGCAATTAAAAATAAGTAAAATAAAATTAATACAATTAAAACAATAAGAATCGTCATATTTTCCTCGTAGTTATAACCTGCTTGTCAATTTTCCCCTTATGTCTAATCTTCTACGTCAAAATTCTCCAGTACGCTTGCTTTCTTTACCGGCTTCGTATCCCCATGCTTAACCATCTGCATGGTGCAGAAGGAAAGTGTGCTGAAAACCACCGCATATGGGAACAGGGTTCTATAGGACACATGCTCCAGTAAAAAACCGGACAAAATCGGCGTAATAACCTGAGCTGACATCGAGAACGTATAATACAGGCCGGTATATTTACCCACATCCCCGGCAGCACTGATTTCTACTACCATCGGCAGAGAATTTACATTAATGGCTGCCCAGGCAAAACCGATAATCGCAAAGAAAACAACCATTACAGGACTGTAAGTATTAAAAAGGGACGCCGCAAAATAACACGCAGTTATTAAAATAATGCCCAATAAAATGGTTTTCTTACGTCCGATTTTACCGGAAATCATACCAATCGGAATGTAGCTGATAATGGCGGCCACTGTAGCAATTAACAGGCAGTCTGCATATCCGCCGCCTTCTAAGCCCCACACTTCCATGGTATATCTGGAAAAGGCTGTAGTAACTGCATTGTATGCTGCAAACCATAAAGAGATAGAGCAGAGAATAAAAATCAGGCTGCGCTTTACTTCCTTTGGCAGCTGGGCTGTAGACTTAGGTTCCTCTGCACGGCTTTCGTCCTCTATAACCATGCCCGCACGTATTTTATTTTCCTTCACTGTAAGGAATAATATAACTACGCTGCAGATCATTAGACCGGCAACAGCCACAAACAATGGCATGTAATCCGGTGTCTCTCCGGGACCTACCAAAAACTTTATCAGAAGCAATGTAAGAACGCCGCCAACAGCACCCATCAGATTAATAATCGCATTACCTTTGCTGCGAAGAGGCTTCGGCGTCAAATCCGGCATCAATGCAACTGCCGGTGAACGGTACAAGCCCATGGAAATCAACAGGAAAAATAATACCGCTACAAAAAGCACCACATTTCTCGCTGCATTAGCATAACCTAACACCATCAGTAAAATCACCGCCAGAGTAGTACCACCCAGAATAAACGGCATACGTTTACCGATTCGGGTATCCACTTTATCAGACAAGGTACCGAAAAGCGGCAGTAAAAACAGTGCCAGCACATTGTCCGCTGCCATCACGACACCTGAGACAGACTCGCCCATCCCGAAGGTGTTCTTCAAAATAAGCGGCACAACATTGTCATACATCTGCCAAAAGGCACTGATAGATAAAAAGGCCAAACCAATCAGTATCGTTCGTTTGTGATTTAATTTCATAAAAATCTCCGTTCCTATCAAACTTCTCATTTGATATATAATTATATTCACGCTGTAAAAGCATGTATAAACTAATTTATCACCTTCTGCATCCATTTACCGCGTATCAGGCGAACCAAATATATAACGCCTCTGAAACAAAGCTCCAGACACATGGCAATCCAAATACCAACCAGTCCCAACGGCTTAACCAAAAGATAAGACAACGGGATACGCACACACCACAAGCTTACCAGGCTTAGCACACTGCACATCAGCGTATCTCCGGCGCCCCGCAAGACACCTGCCACTACTATGGATGCCCCATATAAAGGTTCTGCGAAGGCTTCTATGCGAAGGACTCCTGCTCCCAGCTCCAGTACCTCCGGCTCCGGCGTCAAAATCCTCATAAGGAATGGCGCAAAGATAAATAAAAGCACCGCCGTAACGGTCATAAATCCGATACCGAAAAGCACCGTAATCTTGGCAAAGGACTTCGTCATGTCTTTTCGCCCTGCCCCCACACTTTGTCCGATCAGAGTGGTGGCTGCATCTGCAATACCATACCCCGGCATGTAACACAGGCTCTCCGCGGTTACTGCAAGGGAATTGGCGGCAATGGCCACCGCACCAAGGGGTGCTGCGATGCCGGTGGTAATTACCAACGCTCCTGACATAATAAAGCGCTCACAGGCAATAGGGATAGACAACCGAGCGGCCTTTTTAAAATAAGCTGGTTCAAATACAAAATTCTCACCCCGCGCAATATGTAACATAGGCGTCTTGCGCATTAAATAGTACAGCATGCATCCGGCCGTAATCACCTCCGCCAGGGCCGTGCCGATGGCGGCTCCCACGACGCCAAGCTTTAATCCGTAAATAAACACCATATTCAGAACCACGTCCCAGCCACACATCAGTGAATTCAAGATGCCCGGCACTTTCATATTACCACTGCACTGCAGCATGGATGCCGCCAGCCTGTTTACGGCAATCACCGGAAGGGAACAGGCAAATACAAAGAAATATCCGCTGGCGTCCCTTCGTATGGCTTCTTCACTGCCAAGCCACGCGGGAAGAAATCCGCTGATTCCAATACCAATCACACAAATCAGAAGCGAAACCCCTAACACAACCACATAAGAATGCCTTAGCACCGCCCGGGCCTTGTCAAATTCCTTGGCACCCACATACTGGGCCACCTGAATAGAAAAGCCGGCCACCGCAGCCACACACAAACCACTGAAAAGCCATGTGGTAGAAGCTACTAAACCAATGGAAGCAGAAGCATTAGCTCCCAGCTGACCTACCATGGCAGCATCAATATATTGCATAATAATACTGGTCAGCTGGGCCATAATAGATGGGAGGCTGAGACTGATCACCAATTTGATTTTCTGCGTAAAAGTAAGTTCCTGCCCGTTACGTATTCGGGCCAGTAAATCCTCGTGCATGGTAACTCCTTTTGTTATAGGATTTAGAGGCATCGCGGGCCGGGTCTGGAATCAAATATATTTCGTCTCAGTGCGCGCTCTCGCTCCATGAAAAACGTAGCAGTACTAAGCTCAGACTGCGGCGCTTAACGCCTTGCTTCGCTAAGGACTGACGCTTTTCAAGGGCCCTGTGCCGAAATATATTTGATTCCAGACCCGGCCCGCGATGCCTCTAAATCCTATAGGTAATATTCTGTATATTATTCTATCAGACATTTTGGGTTTTGTCATTGGAATTATCAAAAAAAGGAGCAATTGCCCACTCAGGGAAATCTCTCTTTTGAGCTGCTACTCAAGTATGATGGCATTTGTGGGGCACCCCTCCGCTGCCTCTTTGGCCGTTTTCTCATTGTCCTT